>CAMVYG010000258.1 GCA_947171615.1 uncultured Clostridia bacterium | reverse complement strand
GAGCACCAGACTGTTGCGAATACTTTTCAGCATACAAATACCAGCTTTCTTTTTTATTCTAAAGGAAAACCTTCAACGGTCTATTTTTCTGACCATCATGTATTCATTCCGCAGAGTACCGTCCTTCAGGCGGATGGCGTCAGGCCGCACGCCGGTAATGCGAAAGCCCATTTTTTCATAGAGAGCCCGGGCTCTGGCGTTGCCCTCCACAAATTCCAGCTCCAGCTGGGTCACGTCCTCCCAGCCTTCCGCAATGCGGATCATCTCCCGGAACATTGCCGTCCCGATCCCCTGCCCCCAGAATTTGCTGAGCAGGGCAATGGCAATGGTGGCCCGGTGACGGATCTTCATCATGCCGCTCCGGCTGATGTTGCAGTTTCCGGCGATTTTTCCGTCCACCTCGCAGACCAGCACAACGGTATTTTCCGCAGAATTGTTGCTTTCCACCCACTGGGCTTCCCCCTCTGGAGTGTACATTGCGCACTCTTCGGGATAGCGCATGATAAAGTCCGTTTCCCCGGAGGAAATCACCAGATATTCCAGCAGCTGCGGGATGTCTTCATTCCTGGGGTTGCGCAGCAGCGCTTTGCGCCCGTCCTTCAAAGTAAAGGGAACTTCTTTTGTAAGCATAAGAACTTTTCCTTTCCGTATTCAGTATACCCAATACCGCCATCTTTTTCAAGCCGTTTTTCTTTCTCTTTTTCTAACAACTAATTACTAATCTCTAACAACTACTTTCTCAGCTCTGTCCTTCTGATCTTCCCGCTGATGGTCTTGGGCAGATCCTCCCGGAATTCCACAATGCGGGGGTACTTATAGGGCGCGGTATGCTTTTTCACATAGCCCTGAATTTCCTTTTTCAGCGCTTCCGTGCCTTCTGTTCCCTTCGTCAGCACCACAAAAGCCTTGACCACCTGGCCCCGAATGGGATCGGGAGCAGCGGTAACGGCGCATTCCAGCACATAGGGCAGCTCCATCATAACGCTTTCGATCTCAAAGGGCCCAATGCGGTAACCGGAAGATTTGATCACATCATCGGTGCGGCCCACATACCAGAAATAGCCGTCCTCGTCCTTCCAGGCGGTGTCTCCGGTATGATACAGCCCGTCATGCCAGGCTTCCCTGGTGAGCTCCTCGTTTTGGTAATAGCCCTTAAAGAGGCCGCAGGGAATGTGCTGATCGGCATGGATCACGATCTCGCCGGTTTCGCCTATCGGGGCAGGCGTACCGTCCGGCAACACGATATCCACCTGGAACAGGGGATTCGGCACTCCCATGGAGCCGGGCTTCGGCACGGTGCCGATGGGATTATAAATAGCAAGGGTGGTTTCCGTCTGCCCAAAGCCTTCCATAAGGGACAGGCCGGTGGCCCGCTTCCACTGCTCGTAGACCTCGGGGTTCAGCGCCTCACCGGCGGTAGTGGAATACTCAATGGAGGAAAGATCGTATTTAGACAGATCTTCCTTAATGAAGAAGCGGTACATGGTGGGCGGGGCGCAGAAGGTGGTGATGTGGTATTTCGCAAACATGGGCAGAATATCGTGGGCGTCAAATTTGTCAAAATCATAGGTGAAGATGGCCGCCTCGCACATCCACTGCCCGTAATACTTGCCCCACATGGCTTTGCCCCAGCCGGTGTCGGAAATGGTGAAGTGCAGCCCCTCCGGGTTTACATTGTGCCAAACCTTGGCAGTGGTGTAGTGGCCCAGGGCATACTTATAGCTGTGCTCGGCGATTTTTGGATAGCCCGTGGTGCCGGAGGTAAAGTACATGAGCATGGTATCATTGCCGCAGGGAGAGTCAGGCTTTCTGTCATACACCTCGGAGAAGGCCTCTACCTCTTTGTCAAAATCATGCCAGCCCAGCCTGTTTTCCCCTACCATGATCTTCACCTGCACAGTACCGCAGTTTTTGGCGGCACGCTCCGCTTCATCGGCCACCTGGCCGTCTGCCGTGCAGAAAACAGCCTTTACCCCCGCCGCCTGATAGCGGTAGTCAAAATCGTGCTCCATCAAAAGATTGGTGGCGGGAATGATCACAGCGCCGATCTTATGCAGGGCGGTGATCACATACCAGAATTGATAGTGGCGCTTTAAGACCACCATGACCCGGTCTCCCTTTTTGATCCCCAGGGATTCCAGATAATTGGCGGTTTTGTTGGACATACGCTTGATGTCCCCAAAAGTGAAGCGGCGCTCGGTTTTGTCCTTCGCCACGTGAAGCATGGCAAGGCGGTCAGGCTCCCGGTCTGCCAGCTTATCTACAATATCAAAGGCAAAATTGAATTTATCCTCGTTGGGAAATTCGATATGCCTGAGTACGCCGTTTTCGTCCCGCTCCAGCTTGACGAAGGGAGAGGCAACAGTTTCCCGATCCTGCCGGGCCAGCTTCTGGTCGATAAGCTTCTGAAAGCGGTCCTGCTCCGGGGCAAATTCCTCCGCGCCCTTGAGCACAATGGCGTAAAATTCACAGTCAGCGCCTCCGGTGGCGATCATACCATGGGGGGTACCGGAATTGTAATAAATGGAATCTCCCTCGGAAAGCTCTTCAATATGCTCTCCTACCTGCACCTTCATGGAGCCCTTGAGCACAATGTCAAACTCCTGGCCCACATGGGTGGAAAGCTTAATAGCCACGTTCTGCTCTGCCTCGGAGTAAGGCATAGTGACATAGAACGGCTCCGCCGTCTTATTCTTAAAAAGTGGCGCCATATTCAAATACTTGAAGCCCTGCCGTCTGGTAATGGGAAGCCCTTCTCCTTTTCTGGATACGGTGTAGCTGGAAAGGGTGGGGCTTGCTCCCTTGATCAGATCTGTGGGATCAATACCAAAGCGGTTGGCGCATTTATAAATAAACGTAAAGCTGAAATCTGTTTCCCCGCTTTCACAGCGCCGGTATTCCTCTACAGCCACCCCGGTGCAGCGGGCCATTTCCTCCTCGGAAAGGCCCGTGATCTCCCGCATGGTGCGGATGCGCTCAGCCACCTCAGACAGCTGTGTCTTCAAATCTGTTTTTTCCATAGCAGGTTCCTCCTTCTTCATATAGTACCATTGATACACAATGGCACAAATAGTATGTGCCATTTCTTTCTGGGCGCACATACTTCGTTCCAAATTTTTGAATAAAAAAACCGCCTCAAAGGATCTTACTCCCTTGAGACGGAACTTTATTCCGCGGTACCACTCAAATTGCGCTTTCGCGCCGCCTTATCGGGCTCCAGCAAGCCCTGCACACTAACGCTGTGCACACTCGGGAAACGCCTACTGCCTTTGCGGCTGTTTTTTGTCGGAGCTGTGTTGCAAAACCTTGAAATACAGGGAGTATATCATCGGTTTTGCGCCTTGCTCCACCACAAAACATCTCGCAAACAAAAAAA
>CAMVYG010000257.1 GCA_947171615.1 uncultured Clostridia bacterium | reverse complement strand
TTCTTCATATTTGGGTCTCCTCCTGTTTTCGGTCGGTTCCTTAAAGCTGGATCACAGGATGCCGCCGTTTCTGCTTTTATCATATGGCGACAGAGCCCCTTTTTGCAATACACAGTTTCTGACAGGATATTTTATCAAAAAATGACACTACAAGCTCTTATTTTATGCAACATATCCACACAGACGCTTTCTATCTGCGCAAAGGCCCGATCCGGAACACATCAGTTCCTGACCGGGCCTCTATTCTGCCTGTCAGTTTTTGATATAGTGATTCGCAGTTTGTTGTTGGCTGTCAGAAAAAGGAAAAGGGGTTGTGCTAAAAGTATAATTTATCAATCTTTTTCATGCGCCACCACCATCCAGCATCTGGTATTCAGCGTCTAAAACCCCCGAGCCCCGGCGGAAGCTTCCGCCGGGGCTCGGGGGTTCAAAAGGAGATTATCTGAATTGCGCTTGCTTTTAGAAAATTGGTCAGGCTCGAAGCAGCTCTATGGTGCCGCTTATGGCGTTCATATTGATGTCCGCATCTCCGTCTCCATAGGTGCCCTCTCCGGACTTTGCGCCCACGTCTCCCGACAGGGGGAAATCACTTCGGAAAGCGCCGAATTTCGCACGGTAAGCCACGGTAAAGCCATCGTTGGAATCCGGCAGGTAAAGAGCCGCTCTGCCTGATACCGTGTGGACGCTGGCATCCTCCGGAAGCCTGTTCAAGGTGGCGGAAGCCTGGCCGGATACAGAATCCAGCGTAAGATCGTCGCAGTCGCCGGAAGCGTTCAGGGCTCCCTCTACGATCCGCAGCTTCGCGTCGTCCGCGTGGAAGCCTGTGACCTCCACCTCCCCGGAAACCCCGGAAATGTCCAGATCGTCTGCCTGGAGATCCCTCGCCGTGATCTGCCCGGACACTGCCGAAAGCTTCAGATCATCGGCCCGCAGGTTGGAAACCTCGATCCGGCCGGAGATCTGAGAAAGGGTGACCGTATCCGCGGAAAGTCCGTTCAGCCGAATGGTACCGGAAATGCTTTTGATCTCCACATCCTCCATTTCTCTGGCACACTGCTGGGGAAGCTCCACCAGCAGGTGCTTGGAATAGGGAATGTTCTGTCTTATCTTATCTTTTCCCCAGGCAATGGAAAGCTCGCCGTCTTCCAGAGTGATCGCCGTTTTTTCCCGTTCCTCCAAAGGAACACTGGAAAACTCCGTGATCCGAACCTCGTCATTTTCTGTGAAGCGAAGCTCAACATTGCCCCGGATCCACTGAATATTCAGGTTTTCCACCTCACCCGTCATAGGGGGATATTCCAGGGGATTGTTCTGAGCTTCCCGGAAATCCTCGTCCTCCTGCTGCCAGGTGGGTTCCTCGGCTTCCGATGTCCAGGCTCCGGTGGGAAATTGGTAATTTCCCAGGCTCTTTAAAGCTTTTTTGGCCTCCTCTACCGCGATCCTTGCCCCTTCCTGAAGCTCTCTGCCCAGTTCCCGGAGAACCGGAAGGGAATCTGGCGTCTCCACAGGGGGAGGCGCTGTCTCCACAGCTGCCCGTTGAGGCGTCTCGGGGCCGTTTCCCAACGCTTTCAACAGCCTTGCCGCATCCTCCGAAGTGATGATCCCCTGCTCTACCATATCTAAAATTTTTCTCTGTTCGTCATTCATTGCAAAAACACCTCGTTTTCTCTATAAAAAAGGTCTTCTCAAAGCTTTACGCTTTCTCGATCTGCATTCCGCCGGAAGTGGTGGAAAGGTCGATCCTGGTTTTTCCCGCGCCGCAGCAAAGCCCTCCGGATCGCCTATCCCTTGTTCCCGTTACAGGGAAATCACAGTGAAAGCTACCGGAAACCGTATGGTAGTTCACCGCGAAGCCCTCGGCCGTTTCGGGAAGTACCAGAGTAACAGACCCGGAAACACTGGAGCTCTGAATGGTTCCCGGCATGGCGTCCAGTGTCAGGCAGGAGCTGCCGGAAGTGGTTTTCACCCTTGCGTTTCGTCCCGCCGTTCCCCCAAATTGAATGGAGCCGGAAACGGAAGAAAGCTTCAGCGCCTCGGCTGTGTCTCCGCGCATCTCGATCTTTCCGGAGGTAGAGGAAATTCCGGCGGCGGCAGCGGAAAAATCCCCGGTCAGCTTTCCGGAAACTGTGGAGAGCTTCAATTCCTCCGCGGAAAGATTCCGAGCGTCGATTCTGCCGGAAGTGCTGGACAGGCTGAGCCGCCGCCCCTGCAGGCCAAAGGCCGTGATCTCCCCGGAAACAGAATGGGCCGACAGGCTTTCTCCCGAAAGGCCGCTGAGAGAAATGGAAGCCGATACCGAACCGATCTCCATAACTTCCAAATTCTGCACGGTTCTGGGAAGCTCCACCACCAGCTGCTTCGACGGTGTTTTGAAAAAAGGCCACCGGATATGGCTTTTGCTCCAGGCAATGCGCAGGCTTCCGTTCACCATGGAAACCTCCATTTTCTCTCCCTCAGATAAGGGCCGTTTGGTGTATTCCGCCACCTTGATCTGGTCTCCTTCGCCATAGCGTACCTCTATGGAGCCGCTGACCCATTCCACATCCAGAGAACGAATGGTATTTCCCAGCCCCGGATATTCGTGAGACAACTCTCCCTGCTCCTGAGCAGCCACGAATATGGGCGGCACAGAGGGTATCGGGGGAACTGGAGGCGTGGGCGGCGTGGGTGGCGTAGGTGGTGTGGGCGGTTCAGGGGGAACCGGAGGCATGTTGACAGGCCCCTCAAAAATTCCCGCAAGCCGTTCCTCCATTCCATCGGGATACAGGGTCAGGGAAGGGACTCTGCTCCCTGTTTCCTGCGGCTCCTGCACACTTTCCGGCTCGGAAGCGCCCTGGAACTCTTCCTGAAGGCCGTTTTCTTCTTCTCCCAGAGCCTCCAGCAACCGCTGCGCATCCTCCTGGGAAATGATCCCTGCTTCCAGCATATTCAATACTTTCTGCTTTCCCTCGTTCACAGGAGATTCCTCCCTTCCCACATTTTTTCCGGATCTGTCTGCCATAAATATAAGCTGTGCTGCCCGATTCTCCGCTCAAGGAAGCGCGGCGTTTTTGAACATGATTTTTTCACGCGCTCCAACAGCTTTTTGAATTCCACAAGGCCTTTTTTCAAGATCCCCTCATCTCTGGAAAAAGCCACATCTCCCAAAATATCTTTTTGCAGCCGGCTGCTTCTGTAAAACAACGGCCGGTAAACCGCTATGCCTGTACTACGCATCTCATTTTCCTCCTTTCAGCTGGTTCAAAGCCTCGATAGCCGTATCCACATCGATTTCCCGGTTGGAAAGCCGGGCCAGAATATCGGCGCGTTCCTCCTGCTCCCGCAGGGCCCGCAGCTCCGGCTTCTCATCAAAGCCCAAAGCATTCAGGGCCGCGTCCAGCATGTTCTTTACTGTGGGATAACTGACTCCC
>CAMVYG010000256.1 GCA_947171615.1 uncultured Clostridia bacterium | reverse complement strand
CCCTAAAATTTGCCAGGCTGGTGGCTTTTGGGAGCACACGCAGAAAAAATGTGCCGGTAGAAGCAGATGAGAATCTCCGTTCGCTTCTGGCGGCGGAAACCTCCTGCTGTGCCATTTTCGGCAAGTGCTGGAAATTTCATGTAGATAAGGTGCTGGAAACCTCCTGTGAGGAAAACCTGCTCATGATCGAGGAAAGCTGTCGGTTTCTGAAGGCGCAGGGGAAAGAAGTCATTTTTGACGGAGAGCATTTCTTTGACGGCTGGAAAGAGGATCGTGAGTTTGCCTTAGCCGCGTTTAACGCGGCAGTGCGTGGCGGCGCGGATTTGGTATGCCTCTGCGATACCAACGGCGGAACCTTTCCGGAGGATGCCGCCCGGATCACAGCAGAGGTGACGTCTTTGATTTCCGTGCCGGTTGCAGTACATTTTCACGATGATTGCGGACTGGCAGTGGCAAACAGCATTGCCGCCGTAAAGGCGGGAGCAAGTCAGGTGCAGGGAACGATGCTGGGATTCGGCGAACGCTGCGGAAACGCCAATCTTTCCACGGTTATTCCAGATCTACAGCTGAAGCTGGGAATTCCCTGTGTACCGCCGGAGTGTCTCTCACTTCTTTCTCACGGGGCCAGAGAGCTGGCTGCCGCGGCAAATCTTGATCTTTCGGCGGAGCTTCCCTTTGTGGGGGAAAACGCCTTTTCTCATAAAGCGGGGATGCATGCGGCAGGCGTGTTGAAGGACGCCCATTCCTTTGAACATATCGATCCTGTGTCCGTTGGAAATCTGCGGCGTTTTCCGGCCTCGGAAATTTCCGGCAGGGCTGTGATTTTGGAAAAGATCGGGCGGGTGCTTCCCGACTGCCGGATCGAGCCGGAAGAAGCCCACAGGGTTTTGGAAGAGCTGAAAAAACTGGAAGCCCAGGGGTATCAGTTTGAGGGGGCAGACGCTTCCTTTGAACTGCTGGTACGAAAGCAGCTGCGGCCTTATCCGCCTTTTTTTCAGCTTTTATATTATCATATCTATACGGACTATGGAAAAGACAGAGACTGTGGAGCCAGCGCCACTGTAAAGGTACAGGTAGGAAAGGAGCTTCAGCTTACAGCGGCGGAGGGAAACGGCCCTGTCAATGCCCTGGATAAAGCTCTGCGCAAGGCTCTGGAGGTGTTTTATCCGGTGCTTTCCCGGGGAAAGCTGACGGACTATAAGGTTCGTGTGCTGGATAGCAAAAGCGCCACAGCCGCCAGAGTACAGGTGTTGATCACCTCTACTGACGGAAACGAGACCTTTACCACCGTAGGTGTTTCGGAGGACGTGGTGGCTGCCAGCTGGCAGGCCCTGGAAGACTCTTTGGAATATATGCTGCTCAAGGAAAAAGCACAGGAAAATCAACAGGAGGAATGATACTATGGCAATGACAATGACCCAAAAGATTCTGGCGGCCCATGCCGGGCTTGACTTTGTGGAAGCCGGTCAACTGATCGAGTGCGATCTTGACCTGGTGCTGGGGAATGATATCACCTCTCCGGTGGCGATCAACGAATTTGAAAAGGCCGGGGCGTCTTCCGTGTTTGACAGAAGCAAAATTGCCCTGGTGCTGGATCACTTTGTTCCCAACAAGGACATTAAGGCGGCTCAACAGTGCAAGCAGACCCGTCAGTTTGCCAACAAATACGATATAGTAAATTTCTTTGACGTTGGTGAAATGGGAATCGAGCACGCCCTTCTGCCCGAAAAGGGGTTGGTAGGCCCCGGTGACTGCGTGATCGGCGCCGATTCACACACCTGCACCTATGGCGCGCTGGGCGCGTTTTCCACGGGCGTGGGTTCCACCGATATGGCCGCCGGGCTGATGTCCGGCAAAGCCTGGTTCAAGGTGCCCTCTGCCATTAAGGTAGTATTGAAGAATCAGCTGACAGGCTTTGCCAGTGGCAAGGATGTGATTTTGCATCTGATCGGTCTGATCGGCGTGGATGGCGCCCTCTATCAGTCCCTGGAGTTTACCGGGGAAGGCTGCGCCACGCTTTCCATGGACGAGCGGTTCACCATTGCCAATATGGCCATTGAGGCCGGAGCCAAAAACGGCATTTTCCCGGTAGATGAAAAAACACGGGAGTATTGCAAAAACCGGTATCAGGGCAGTGTCGATGTGTATGAAGCCGATCCGGACGCGGAGTATACCCGCACGGTGGAAATCGATCTTGCCGCGCTGCGGCCCACCGTTTCCATGCCTCATCTGCCGGAAAACACAAAAACCATTGATGAAGTGAGCAATGTGAAGATCGACCAAAGCGTCATCGGCTCCTGTACCAATGGCAGAATTGAGGATATGCGGGCTGCCGCCGCGATTTTGAAGGGCAGAAAAGTTGCAAAGGGAGTGCGGTGTATCGTGATCCCCGCCACGCAGAATGTATACCTGCAATGTATTCGGGAAGGTCTGGCGGAGATCTTTATTGAAGCGGGGGCGGCATTCAGTACGCCTACCTGCGGCCCCTGCCTTGGCGGTTATATGGGAATCCTGGCAGAGGGGGAGAGATCCGTTTCCACGACTAACCGAAATTTTGTAGGCCGCATGGGCCACCCCGATTCCGAAGTTGTGCTGGCATCCCCGGCAGTGGCCGCCGCCAGCGCCGTAACAGGCTTCCTGACCGATCCGGAGACACTGTGATGGAAATGCCGGCCAGGCTGGAAACAGAGCGCCTGATCCTGCGCAGACCGAGGGCGGAGGATGCAAAACCTATCTCTGAACTTTTGCAGCAGGAATTTGTACGCAGATATAACTGCCTTGGAGCGCCACCCACACTGGAGAAACTGGCAGAGCTTCTGACAAGAGAACCGAACAGCCAGTTTATGGTCTGCCTGAAAGATCATGATACGGTGATCGGCCATATCGGATTGGAAGAGGACTCTTTACGCTATCGAATAAATTCGCTCTGTTTGGATTATTATCTTGGCGAGAACTATGCTCGGCAGGGATACATGAGTGAAGCGCTGAAAGTGTTGATTACCTGTGTCTTTGATGCGGGTGATACTGAGATCCTCTGTGCCAGAGCCTTTGCGGAAAATGCTGCTTCTATTGCCCTGCTTACAAAGCTGGGATTTGTTCGGGAAGGTACGCTTCGCAGGGCAGTGAGAAATTTCGAGGGAAAAGTATTTGACGATGTACTGTTTTCCCTGCAAAAATCGGAATTTGATGAAATGGCTGAAAAGCCCAATGTGCCGAAGCTGGGCGATATCGTCACCATCAAAATGGATCGGCCCATTGGAACGGAGCACCCAAAGCACCCGGGGCTGATCTATCCCATCAATTATGGCTATGTTCCCGGGCTGATCGCCCCGGACGGGGAAGAGCAGGACGCTTATGTGCTGGGAGTGAATGTGCCTCTTGCGGAATTTACCGGAAGGCTTATTGCCGTGATCCATCGTTTTGACGATGTGG
>CAMVYG010000255.1 GCA_947171615.1 uncultured Clostridia bacterium | reverse complement strand
GAGGTCAGATGAAGCAGCTCTTCGGCAACAGCACGCACCAGCCGTTCATTTTTACTTTCCAGAAGCTGAAATTCCCCGTTTTCCAGACGAAAGCATTCGTGAGAATCCCGGAATTCCGGCTCTTTCGTATTCCGGTTGACATGCAGATACCGGGTGCGGCGGAAGCGGTAGACGGTGTCTCCCAGGGAAAAATCATATTCCACCAGAGTGGGGGTATCGCTTTCTGCCGTCATACAGCGCATGGCGTCAAAGGTGCGCCTGCCGCCGGTGGCCCTGCCGTACAGGGCAAAGCTCATGGCGTCCAGCAGGGCGGTTTTTCCGCCTCCGGTGGGGCCGGAAATGAGAAACAGCCCGGATTCCTCAAAAACGGTAAAATCCAGTTCTGTTTTTTCCGGGTACGGCCCAAAGGCCTGAAGCAGCAGCCGAATGGGTTTCACAGCGGCAGACTCCTTTCGGGTTTTATCTTGATGCACAATCCAAAATAGAGCGGCGGTTTGCCGGACTCTGGGGGTGGTTATTCGGTGTCTGTTTCCTCCAGCAGCTCCTGAAACAGTTGAAGTTCCTCCGGCTCTGCCGGCGCTCCGCAGACGTCCTGTAGGAAGGAAGAGAAAATGGTCTGGTCATCCTGCCCCTTAAGGCGGGAGGCCCGATCTCCAGCTGCCCCGGCGATAGCCCAGGGGTTGGAGAGGGAAAGCAGGTTGGGGTAATAGGGGCGCAGCTTGTCCCTGGCAAGGAATACCGGGGCCTGATCCTCCAGCACCAACTCCACATAGTCTTCACAGGGCTGCTTTTTTCCCTGTTCCAAAAGCTCCTGAAACAGGCCGGAGATTTGGCGCACGTCCCGCAGAGGAGTGACAGGTACTTCCGTTGCAGTCAGGGATGCGCCGTCCCATTCGATCTGGCAGAAGCCCTTTTTTTGATGTTCCTCATCTACAGAATATTTCAGGGGAGATCCGGAATAGCGCCCCTTTTCTCCTGCCCGCTGGGGGCCGTGCAAATGGCCCAGGGCCACATAGTCAAAGGGTGCAAACAGCTCCGGCGGAATTTCCCCAGCACCGCCTACAAACAGGCTGCTTTCCGAATCAGAGGGCATGGACCCGGCAGCAAAGCAGTGGGAAACAAGAATATGAGCGGCCCCCGGCTCAAAGTGAGAAACCATGGCTTCAACCAGCAGCTTCATGCAGGCGGCTTCTCCCCGCAGGGAATCGTCCCCCAGAAACTCCCGACCCTGGGCGCTGTTAAAATAGGGAAGAAGAAATAACTGTACCTTTTCGCCGTTTTCCTCCAGCAAAACAGGGGAAAAAGCGTCTGAAAGGGCGGTGGAGAAATAAACACCGCTGCCCCGTAAGGCGGTTTTCAAAAGGGCGATCCGGTCAGCTCCGTCGTGGTTTCCGGAGATCACGCAGACCTTGCAGGAAAGCTCCATCAGCCGGGAAAGAACAGAATCAAACAGGCGAATTGCCTCCGGCGGGGCGATCTGCCTGTCGTAAATATCTCCCGCCAATATAACGCAGGCAGGCTTTTCCCGTTCTACCGCAGGGAGAAACATCTGTTCCAAAAACCAGACCTGATCCGGGAGCAGACTTCTGCCGTACAGCATTCTGCCCAGATGCCAGTCTGAGGTGTGAAAAAGTTTCAAGGCTTCACCGGCTTTCAAAGAATATTAAGAAACTAAGCCTTTTCTTTTGGCTTTCAATCAGGTATAATGTTGGATACTGGATACTGGATACTGGATACTGGATACTGGATACTGGATACTGGATAGACGACTGATGGATCAGTCGTCTTGAGAGAAAGCCTGAGCTGCGCAGTCTCGCTTTGCTCGAAGAAGTGTCGGCTTTCTCAGGGATAATGCTGGGTATTGGATGAAGCTCTTATGTCTTTGAACTTCTCCAGAATCCAGTATCTAAAGTCTAGCATCCAGTATACTATAAAAGTTTGAAAACGTACAGGCGGTTTTGGGAAAAGGAAGGTTCTTTTCATGAAAAAATGCAAACGGCTGGCAGCGGCGCTGCTTTCGATTTTATTATTGGCTTCCCTGTGGGCATCTCCGGCTGGCGCCGAGGGCTTTCCCTTTAACTGGGACGTGGGAGACGGCAACACGGAGCCCCACTGCAAATCTCTGTTTCTGTTGAATTTGGATACGGATACAGTGGCCTATGCCATGAATGCCGATGAAAGGCTGCCTATGGCCTCTATGACCAAGATCATGAGCTATATCGTGGCCTATGAAAATATTCCGGATATTGAAAACAAGCAGATCACCATGCCGGAAAGCGTGGATGAGGAGCTGTGGAATACGGGAAGCTCCGTGGCGGATATGTACCCGGGAGAATCCTTTAACGGCAAGGATATGCTGTACCTGATGATGGTTCCAAGCGGAAACAACGCCGCGCTGACCCTGGCAAAATATGTGGATTCCCTGTACCCCGAGGAGCAGGCTGCTTTGGAGAGCGCCGCCGCTGCGGCCACGCCTACGCCTTCTCCTTCCCCCTCTCCCGTGCCGGAGGGCGAAGACGGCGATGAAGAAGATGATGGGGAAGAGGGCGAAGAGGGGGAAAGCGCTTTTGATCCCACAGATTATACCGGGAAAAGCTATTTTGTGCAGTTGATGAATGAAAAGGCCAGAGAGTTGGGCTGTGAAAACACCCATTTCACCAATCCCCACGGTCTGCATAACCCCAATCATTATACCACTGCCCGGGAAATGGCGATCATCACGAAATATGCCATGACTTTGCCGAATTTTACGGAGATCACAGGTACCTCTGCCTATAATTACAGGCCCATTGGTTCGGAAGAGGTGCGTACCGCTAATACCACCAACAAAATGCTGACCAATTATGCGGACGAAACCGGCATGTCCTATTACTATCAGTTTGCCACAGGGATCAAAACCGGGTCTCTGGACGAATCCGGCTACTGTATTGCGGCCTCTGCCACGGCGTATGGCTACACCTACATTGCCATCGCCATGGGCAGCCCCATGTATTACAGCGACGGCGGATTCTGCGAGATACACGGGGAAATGATGGACTGCGCCACTCTGTTTCGCTGGGCCTTAACCAGCCTGGAAAAAAAGACGGTGGCGGTCCAGGGCGACGTGATGAGTTCGGTCAATTTGAAATACGCCTGGAAGAAAGATGAGCTGCTGCTGGTGGCGGGAGAAAACGCCTCTGTCATGCTGCCCAGTGAAGTGAATTCCACCAGTATTTTAATTACGCCGGATATTCCCGAAAGCGTGGAGGCTCCTGTTCGCAAGGGAGAGCAGATCGGCACTGCCTCTTTAAGCTATGCCGGTGAGGTGATCGCCACGGTGCCGCTGGTGGCGGCGGAATCGGTAGACAGAAGCGAGGCGCTGCATGTGTGGGAGCAGGGCCAGGCAGTGCTCAGCGCCCCCTGGTTTTTAGTGATCATGGCGGTGATCGTGGCGCTGATCATCGTGTATATC
>CAMVYG010000254.1 GCA_947171615.1 uncultured Clostridia bacterium | reverse complement strand
GAACGAAAAGGCTCTCTATAAAATTACCTATGGACTGTATGTAGTTTCTGCCGGAGCAGAGGGAAAAAGCAGCGGATGCGTGGTCAATACGCTTCAGCAGGTCACCTCAAAGCCCGTGCGGCTTTCCGTGGCGGTAAATAAGGAGAATCTCACCTGTGAATTGATGCAGAAGGCAGGGCGCTTTGCGGCGGTTGCCTTAGACCAGCGGGCAGATCTTGCCTTTATCGGGAGATTTGGCTTTCGTTCCGGCAGAGACATTGAAAAATATGAAGGGGCTTCTGTTGCGAAGGATGCTGCGGGAATGCCCTATTGTTGGGAAAATGCCTGTGCCCGTTATAGCTGCCAGGTGATCGATACAGTAGATCTCGGCACCCATATGCTCTTTATCGGCGAAGCGGAAGAGATGGAGGTTTTAGGGGAGCAGGAGCCCTTGACCTATTCCTATTACCGCAACGTGATCAAAGGCGGCACTCCGAAAAACGCCCCTTCTTATCAGGGAAAATGAAACAGCGAAATAGAAAAAGCAGCCTGACGGCTGCTTTTTTTGTGGCTATTTTGCAGGTGTTACCGGGATCCAGACCTCATATTGAGCGTTTTGCGGATCGGGATTCAGATAAACTTCAATATCAGGAGCGTTGGCGTATTCATAGCCGGAGGTTGGCAGCCATTCTGTCACAATGCGTCGCTCCAGTGTTTGCACGGAAAGGTTGGTTCCTGAACCGGAAAAAATGGCCCAGGTTGAAGAAGGAATAGTATATTCTTCAAACTCTTCGGAGGCCTGTGTACTGGATACGGCAATAAAGTAGCGCCATTGCTCCCTTTCATCACAGGCGCTGATACCTAAAATTCCCATGGGCAGGGAATCCATCCTGACAGCCAGCTTTTCTACGATGCCGCCTTCGGCGGCCTTTTGCCACAATTCGGGAACAGTGGCAAAATTATTTTCAATATTTCCATAGAGCGGGGCGGAAATTCCCAAAATGCGGAAGGCAGGCTTTATTTCGATCCTGTAATCCAGAGCTTCCCCGCCTGTGATAGAAATAGAAAACCGGATAGGAGGAAAGGACTTTACGGTAGTTCCCGGCATCCTGACTGTGGAAGGCGCGACTCCGTGTACAGATTGAAACGCCCGGTTAAAAGCAGTAGGAGAGTGATACCCGTATTTTTCCGCCAGATCGATAATTTTCAACTCCCCGTTTTGCAGTTCTACCGCCGCCAGAGACATTTTTCTCCTGCGAATATATTCGGAAAGCGGCACTCCTGCCATATAAGTAAACATTCTTTGAAAGTGATAGGAAGAACAGCAGGCGATCCTTCCCAGCTTCTCTGTGTCGATCTCGTCCGATAAATGATCTTCCATGTAATCCATAGCTTGGTTTAGCCGGTCAACCCATTCCATAGCGTCCTCCTTAGTACGACAGAAAAATTTTTCTTTAGGGCATATTCTACTTATGTGAACACGCCCTAGTATAGCAGGTTTTCAGCGCAGTGTCCTCTCACTCTCTGCCCGAAAAAGAGAGTCTGCGCTTTTCCGCTTCCTCTAATAACACGCTTTTCTCGTTTGCGAGCTCCCCGTCCAAAACCTGTTCCAGCAAGGCTTCCAACACAGAGCCCATAATGGGACCCGGAGGAATTCCAAGCTCCATGAGATCATTTCCATTAACTGCCAGATCCCGCAGGGTCAGGCAGTCTTCCTGTTGAAGAAGCTTTTCGGTCAACTCTTTTGCCTCTGTGATCGCCCGGCTGCGTTCTGCGTACAAGAAAGGGGCTTGTGCCGCTATGTCGCCGCCCATCAGGTCGAAGAGAGAAAAGAGCAGCTCGTTTCCCAGTTTTCCCAATAGACGCTTTAACCGTTTTTCCGAAATGGGAAACGGTTCTCCGTGACAGGAGATCAGCGTACAGATCGTTTCTGTTTCCCGCCTGGAAAAACGCAGGCGGGTAAGGCAGCGCTTGGCAAGCTCCAGGCTTTTCTTTTCATGGCGGTAGAAATGGGCGGTTCCATCGGAAGAAAAAGATTTTACCGCCGGTTTTCCACAATCGTGAAACAGCGCCGCCCAGCGTAAAACAGGAATTTGCGGAACGGCGGCCAGGGCATGCAGGGTGTGCTCCCACACGTCAAAGCAGTGGTATGGCGTTTCCTGGGTACAGCCCTTCATGGAAGCAAGCTCCGGCAAAACAGTGAAAATGACGGAATCATAGTCCCGCAAAACGGAATCCGTTATTTTTCCTGAAAGCAGCTTGCTCAGTTCTTCCCGCACACGCTCGTGAGAGATGGCAAGCAAAAGCTCTCTTAAGGATCGTAGGGCCTCGGCAGTGGCGGGATCGATGGCAAAGCCCAGCACAGAGGAAAACCGCAGACAGCGAAGGATCCGCAAAGCATCCTCGGAAAAGCGGCGGGCAGGATCACCCACACAGCGAAGAATGCGATTCTTGAGATCGGAAAGGCCGTCGAAGGGGTCCATCAGTCCTCTGGCCGGGTGGTAGGCCATGGCGTTTATCGTGAAATCCCTGCGGGACAGATCTTCTGTCAAAGTTTTTGAAAACTCTACAGCTTCCGGGTGGCGATGGTCTGTGTAAACGCCATCGGAACGGAAGGTGGTGATCTCTACAGCGGTTACGGTACCGTGCTTAAGTCCGGTGTCGATACAGGGAAAATCCTGAAAGCAAGACGAAGTTTCTCCGGGCAAGGCGTTTGTAGTGATGTCCCAGTCCTCCGGCGGACGGCCCAGCATGGCGTCCCGCACGCAGCCGCCTACATACCAGGCTTCAAACCCAGCCTGCTCCAAAAGCGCCAATGCTTGCTCCGCATAGGGCGGAGGAGTGATTTTCAGAGGTGTCTCCATACTGCGCCTTCTTTCCCGGATATTTCCGAATAGAGTTATACTATATAGTACAGTATCATGATTTCTTGCGGATTTCAAGGAAAAGCCCGCAAATTCTCCGCTTTTTCGTTGACAGGCCGGGAAAAAGATGATAGAATCCCCAAAGAAGGTAAAATATCCGGTGGAAGGGGAATCGTCATGGCTTTATTGGAGCAATGGCAGAAATACGCGGAAGAAAAGCAGAACAGCCCGGAGGGGCAGAAATTCTGGAAAGAGTATTTTGATACGGAAACAGAGATCTATAAAAAGATCCTGCAAAGCAAGCCCAGAAAAAATACGGTAAAGGGCTATGCTGAGAAATACGGTGTTGACCTGATGACTATGGTTGGGTTTCTGGATGGTATCAACGACAGCCTGAAGGAAAAGAATCCGCTGGAAGAGATCGAGGAAGACAGCGAGGTCAACCTGAATTACGATAAGGAGCTTCTCTATAAAAATATGGTGGAGGCCAAGGCGGAATGGCTGTATACCCTGCCCCAGTGGGAGGATCTGATCCCCGAGGAACGCCGGAAGGAGCTCTATAAGGAGCAGAAACTGTCTCTTATACACATCTGACGCTGCCGACGACAACTTGGGTGTAG
>CAMVYG010000253.1 GCA_947171615.1 uncultured Clostridia bacterium | reverse complement strand
GTATCTATTTCGTTCGGATGCTGCACACATCTACTTAAAGGCTTCATGCGGTTGCATGAAGCCTTTTGCAATGGTGCCTTCAGGTGTGAAAATAATCCCCGGTTCTACCGAGGAAAGCTTCTGGCAAGCGGAAGCCGAAAAGAGCGGAGCTACAATAAAAACGGCGAGCTGGATGCAAGCTGAAAAGGAAAAACAGCTCACCGGAAAAATCCGCAAAGGGATGTTAGAGTGATTTAACCCATTTGTGGGTAGTAGGGCTTGTAATGCGATAAAGTCTTTTTGGCAAAACCTGTTTTGCACCCTTTTTAGGGGTAAGTTAAGCCACCAGTTGAACTGTAGTTTTGCTTTACTTGATAGCTATTAGTAGTTATTCGTTAGAGAAATTCAAGGGCTTTGCACTGGCTGGTCATTGCTGACCGAAATTCCTCGCTTTGCTCGGAATGACAGTAGGCAGTGGTTCTTTCAGTCGGGCCGTTCACTTATCGCTGGTGCTTACTTTCTTTCCGAATTGGGTGCAGCGGCATGCTGCTAAATTCCTATTTACCAGCGAAAGAGAATACACTCATTTGTAAATGAACTTGCAGCATTATTTTTGAGAAAAAACAATACGGTTTCATTCTTTCCCTTTCTTTTCGGAAGGTTGTTCGATATAATGGAAATCGGAAAAGGGATCTTGGTGTAGAAAGGAATACTTTATGAAAAATAGTGAGTTTGTAACAAATTGGGTATTGGATACTGTAAAGAGCGATTATAAAGATGATATTGCGCTGGTGCTTTCTCACACTGCCCTGCGGATCGACGATGAGTTTCCAACTGTCAGCTACTTTGTGCCGGTTACAGACCGTGGGAGAGAGTTTGCCCAAACCTTTATTTTAGAAGGAGAAGGGTTTGACATTTGGGGAATCGAATGGGAGCAGCTGGAAAAATTTGCTGATTTGCAGGAATACAACATCACCTGTCTTGCAGACGCCACTATTCTTTATGCAAAAGCTCCGGAAGATGCGGCACGCTTCTACGCTTTGCAGCAACGGCAGCGGGATAATCTTGCAAATCCTGAAACGATGCGTAAAAATGCACTGGAGGCTTATGCGCAGGCACGGCAAATTTTTCTGCAATCTCTGTTTGCTGAGCCCTGCGACGCGCGAATGGGCGCAGCTTATGTTCTCGATTATCTGGCGCAGTCCATTGCATTCTCCAATCGCAGCTTTTTTCACAAATCACAGATCGACCAGCTTGCTGAATTGGCCACCATGAAGCAGATTCCGGGAAGCTTTGCCGACCTTTACCGCCAGGTTCTTGAGGAAACCGATGTGGAAAAACAGAAAAAGCTTTTGTATACCTGTATCCAGGTGGTTCAGAGCTTTTTGGAGGAGCAGGCTCCTTCTAAGGCTCCTCAACAGTCGCAGCCAATCCAGATGCTGTCAGATTGGTATGCCGAGCTTTCATATACCTGGCTTCGGATCCGCCATTATACTGCGCAGAATGATAGAACAAAAGTATATATGTGGGGAAGTATGCTGCAAGAGGAACTGAACGCCGTGTCCAATGATTTCGGAACCCCTAAATATCCGCTGATGGAAGCCTATGATCCCGATGATCTCCCGGCTTTTGCAGCTTTTGCCGATACCGTAGAAGAGAAGGTTCGGGAATTCATCAAAATGAGGGGCGGCGTTCTGAAAGAATATCGGACGCAGGAGGAATTTTTAAGTGAAATATAGGAACGCCCAGGATATTCTGCCGGACGCCCTGCTCAAGGAGTTACAGAGCTATGCCGCAGGAGAGACCCTGTATGTTCCCTGCGTTCAGGAAAAGCAGGGATGGGGAGAGGTTTCCGGAGCCAGGCGTTATTACCGGGAGCGAAATGACAGGATCCGTCTGAAATTTGAATCGGGAAATACTCTTGATGAGCTTGCTGTGGAATATCATTTATCGGTAGACTCTATCAGAAAAATCGTATCTGGCGGCGATACACGTAAAATGAAGTAAGAAGATTTCAACGGCAGGACTTTGTTTGTGACGTAAAAGTTTTATGATTCTCTTGACAAGCCCACCACCTGTAATTATAATTATTACAGGTGGTGAGCTTGTGAGAATCAATACACGATTTGCGGTTGCGACGCATATTCTTGCGCTGATTGCATTAAATGACGCCGCTCCTGCTCCATCGGAGCGATTGGCTGTAAGTGTAGGCTGCCATCCGGTTGCGATCAGGCAAGTGATGTCTTCTTTGAAAAAGGCGGGGCTTATTGAAACACAGAGTGGAACCCCCGGCGGACGGCTGGCAAAACCTCAGGAGGAAATAACCCTGTATGAAATATACCAGGCGGTAAAGAAAGAGGGAGATCCGGCGCTGTTTGATTTCCACCCAAATCCAAATCAACTGTGCCCTGTGGGTAGGAATATCAGAGAGGCGATGAAGATTCCGCTCTATGACGCACAGGCGGCAATGGAGGGGGCTTTGAAAAAGTACAGCCTGAGAGATATAACCGACAGCATTTTTGAAAAGGTGCAGAGAGAGCAAACCAATATGTAAGCATAAAACGGCAGATCAAATAATTCTTAAAGAAAGGAATGCTTTGCAGACAGCTCCTGCCTGTAAAGCTATGGTCTCAAAGATGAAAATCTACAAGCTTTTATTCAGTCCCACAGGCGGCACCGCTAAGGTCGCAGATATTCTGGCAAATGCACTCGGTACAGAAAGTGAAACCATAGATTTGTCAGAAGTATCATTTGAGGGGTGCAAATTGGATAGAGAGGGTGTTGCCGTTATTGCGATGCCTTCTTTTGGTGGTCGTGCTCCAAAGACTGCTATTGATCGGTTAAGAATGGTACAGGCAGACGGCATGAAGGCTGTTGTAGCTGCGGTATATGGAAATCGGGAGCAGGAGGATACGCTGATTGAAATGGCGGATACTGCGAAAGAATGCGGTTTTGAAGTAATAGCGGGAATAGCTGCTGTTGCAGAGCATTCGATCGCTCATCAGTACGCAGCAGGCAGACCGGATCAAAGAGACGCGGAGCAGTTGATCAGCTTTGCGGAAATGATTTTAAAGAAGCTGAAGGATGATTCCGCGGCCGCTCCAAATATTCCTGGAAACCGTCCTTATAAAAAGGCAGGCCCGGGAATGGTGCCAAAGGCTTCTGCTGCCTGTGTGTCCTGCGGCCTTTGCGCCGCAAAATGTCCTGTTGGGGCGATAGATAAAAGTGATCCGAAAAAGACGGATAAAAATACTTGCATTAATTGTATGCGTTGTGTTTCCGTTTGTCCGAAGAAGGCGAGAACTGTCAGCCCTCTGATGGTCAAGGCTGTGGGGGCGGCTTTGAAAAAGGCTTGCAGTCAGAGGAAGGAAAACCAGCTGTTTGATTGAAGCATTTCACAGTTGGATCTTTTGGCGTCTATTGCCAAAGAACTTCAAATTTAGTCGGGAGATTCACTGAACACAGGCGGAAAAGAACCTTCTTTTCCGC
>CAMVYG010000252.1 GCA_947171615.1 uncultured Clostridia bacterium | reverse complement strand
GTATCTGCGATCCCCACGCCTTCCATCACCTGATAGCTGCCGCAGCCGGTCAGGCTGGTTTTATGCCGGAAGACAATCAGCAAAATAACGCCTATCAACACGCAAACAGCCGCCAGAACCTGAGATACGCGCAAATTCACAAAATGCAGCATTAAGCTGTCTGTGCGCAGTCCCTCGATAAAGAACCGGCAAGCGCCGTACCAAACTATGTACAGCAAGAAGGTTTGTCCGTCATAGCGGCGAAATTTTCGGGTAAAAATATGCAGCAGGATAAACCCTAAAAGACACAGGAGCGATTCATAGAAAAAGCAAGGATGTACCGGGCTTCCGGGAACTATAAAAGCAGTATTGTCGCTGTACATTCCCCAGGGCAGGTTGGTAGCCGATCCAAAAGCCTCCTGATTTACCAGGTTTCCCCAGCGCCCGACACACTGGCCGATCAAAAAGCCCAAAGCTGCCAGATCCAATACCGCAGGTACCTTCAGCTTTCGTATCTTGGCCATAATGCCTCCAAAAAGCATTGCACCAATAATACCGCCATAAATGGCTAAACCGCCTTCATGAATTTTGAAAATTTCCATAGGATTTTTCCAGTACTTATCTCCCGGGAAAAAAACCACGTAATACAAGCGGGCGCCAATGATACTGCCAATCAGCCCTACCAGAACGGCGTCGATCAACCTGTTCATATCAATATTCATCTTTTTTGCACTGCGGGCCGCATATAAAATTGCCAGCAGAAAGCCTATCGCAATGATAATGCCATACCACCGTACCTGAAAGCTGCCGATAGAAAAAGCGACCTCGTGCACAGTAAAAGATATCCCTAAACCGGGAAATTCAACTACATGATTCATAAGCAGTTCTTCCTTTCTGAAAATCCTTTTTAGAGCGGACGAATAACGGACAGTACACTTTTTTTCTTTTCAAACAGAGAAAGCTTTTTTTGGATCTCTTCCAGCTTCAATTCTGCAAGAGTATCAATATAGGTAAAAAGTTCCCTGCCTTTCAGTGAAAAACCGATCAAAGCATTAGAGATACTGGAGGTGCTGTTCAAGGCTGAAATAATGGTGCCATAAACCGCCCGTTTAGAACGTTCAAACACATCCACTGGTATCCCTTCCTGAGAAAGGCGCTGGATTTCTGTTGAAATAGCATTTGCAACAGCCTGCGGATCCTTCGATTCTCCGCTGAACATGACGGTAGCATACCCGTTTCCCTCGAAATATTCGTATCCAAAGCTGGATTCATTTACAAGGCCCTGATCCAGAAGAGACTGGAACAATGGTGAAGCGTCCGAAGCTAATACCTCTAAGAGGATCTCTACAGCGGCAATATCCCGTTCGTGCAGGATGCCACAGACAGGCTCTTTATAACCAAACTGAAACAGAGGCATAGCTACAGAAAGGCACTGTTCCACGTAAGGCGAAACGATGCTCTCAGGCTCAGGTTCAAAAATGCGTTGTATGTCAACCGGCTCAGAAGGCTTCAAATACCGGTCACAAAGCTCCAATACACGCTCAGTCTGAAAATTTCCGCAAATAGCCAACGCCATGTTATTCAGATTATAAAAGGTATGATAGCAGCGATAGAGATGCTCCGGCGTGATCTGTGCAATACTTTCTATAGAACCGCCGATATCGATCCGCACCGGATGCGTGTGGTACATAGCCTGAAGATAATTAAACATGACCCTCCATTGAGGATCATCGTCATACATGCGGAGTTCCTGTCCGATAATTCCCTGTTCTTTTTTTACGGTTTCTTCTGTAAAATACGGAGATTGTACAAAGTCCAGTAAAATTTCAAGAGATTCATAAAGCCGGTCCGTACAGGAAAACAAATAGCAGGTAGATTCAAATTCAGTGGCAGCATTGGCACTGGCCCCTGTTTTGGCGTACCGCTGAAAGGCATCGCCGTCCTCGCTTTCAAAGAGCTTATGCTCCAAAAAATGTGCGATTCCCGCAGGTACTGTTTCGGGTTCCCTTTCATCACTGCGCTGAAAGCAGTTATCAATGGAACCGTACTTGGTTCCCAAAACAGCATAAGTTGTAGAATTACCCTCTTTTGGATATAGAAAAACATCCAGCCCCGTGGGGTGCTTCAGCGTATAATAACTGTCTCCGGTGCGTTCGTTTGTTATTTTGTGAAGATTCATGTCAGTTGTTTTCACTTCCTCTCAGATGGTAGGAAACCGCAGGAACCAGCTTCTGAGCCGCCTGAATCACTTGTTCTGCCGTGTACTTCATCACCTTTTCGGCTGCCTCCTCCGATGTAAGGGACATTTCCGAAAAAGTCTGGCCCAAATTCCAAATCTCAACTGCGGTAAGCGAATCTCTGACAGACCGGAAGGAATCACAAAGCCGCAGCTTAGCGGAAAGAAGTTCCTCTTCAGAGATATGTCCTTCCTGCATTTCATGAAGCTGCCGCAAAATTTCCTCTTCCGCTTTTTCCAGGTTTTCCGTTTCCACGCCGCTTTCTACAAACAGGGCGCGGCTGGATACTGCATAGTTAGAGGAACAATAGTAACAAAGTCCCATTTCTTCCCGTACATGCTGAAAAAGCTTAGAATTCGGTGTGCCGCCAAAAACAGCATTCATCAGTTGAAAAAGCTGCCGCTCTTCCGGCAGAGCATCCGCACGAAATCCTAACGAAAGCTTAGACTGCGCAACCTTCTGCGTTTCAGAATCTCGTCTGAATGTCTCCGGTTTAACAAAAGGCGCCGCCTGCAACGCATGAAATGCGCCAACCTGAGAAAATTTTTCTTCAAAGAGTTCAAAAGACGGCCTGCAATCTCCCAAAAGGAAAATCTCAAATCTGGCAGAAGAGAGAAGCTTTTCCCAAGCGGACGTCAGCTTTGTACGATCCAGCCCGGCGATCTCCTCTTTTGTGCCATACCGATCTACTCCTGCGTTTTGTTCCGCAAAAAGAAGTTCTTCACAGCGTTGATGTGTATAGATGATCTTATCGCTGAACTCGGCATCCTTCAGCTCTAAAAGCTGGCGCTGCTCCTGGAGAAAATTTTCTTCTGGAAAAAGCCCCGCTTCATCAGTAAGAGGTGAAAAGAGCGCGCTGAAAAGCAGCCCGGAAAGCTCTGCGAACATATCGTCTCCACCAAAAGCATACTTACTGGAGATTCCGTCAGCGGCAAGGGTCAAGCACTGAAACTCCCCTATTTTCCGAACCCCGGAACGAAGCGAAGCTCCATATAGCTCTGAAAGCTTCCTGTTAAGAGATAAAAAATTGGGATACTCTTTCGTTGCACGGGTAACCAGGCTGGGCAAGATCCCATAAAGCGCCGCTGTCTCTTTTCGAAGAGGTACCAGCATATTGACGGAAATTCTCATGGTTTTGAAACGTGGGTCTGTGTAGCTTCTAAGTGTTGTCGCTTTGCCAATCTGCCAAATTTTATTTTCGTTCATATTTTTGTGCCTTTCGTTTGAAGCTAAGCTTTGTATAAATATTTTATG
>CAMVYG010000251.1 GCA_947171615.1 uncultured Clostridia bacterium | reverse complement strand
ATCTACACCCAAGTTGTCGTCGGCAGCGTCAGATGTGTATAAGAGACAGCACCTATAATATGAGAGAAAACTTTGCCGAGCTGGATCAGGAAAACAGTAAATTTATCCTCTATGATAACGGCGCCGTGGTGAGAACAGACCCCTTAAACGGAGAAAGCGTCAGTGGCAATTTCTTCCCCTTCAATACGGGGGCGCAGGTCTTTGATCAGGTAACAGAAGACGGTCGGCTTTCCAATTCTTTGGCGATCCAAAGCTCAAACGGGGCTAACACCTCCGGAAACCTGATGAATCACCACCTGGGTATGACCATGGAGGTGAACTTCCGCCAGCCCATTTCCGGAGCCATCAACATGGGTGCAGACGGAAACCAGAACATGTCCTTCCAGTTTGCGGGAGACGATGACGTTTGGATCTTTATCGATGATGTGCTGGTACTGGATCTGGGCGGGATCCACAGCGAGGTTTATGGTATTATCGATTTTGCCAACGGCAATGTGTTTATGGGACAGGCACATGGTACCGCTGACGCAGACCCCGGTATTCCCGAATATCGCCCAAACGCCTCAGGAAATACAGCCGACAACGATTACGGCCTTACCCTGGTGAAACGGAAAACAACCATACGGGACGCCTTCCGGGCTGCCGGAAAAGAAAACGACATGACCTGGAAGGGAAATACCTTTGCAAGCAACACCAACCATACGCTGCGCATGTTCTATTTGGAGCGCGGCAACTACGATTCCAGCCTGGCGCTGCGGTTTAACCTGGCTCCCTGGCTGTTCCAGCGGATCAAGAAGGTAGATCAGTTTGGAGAGCCCCTGCAGGATGTGGAATTTAACCTGTACCCCGCCCAGCTGGCAAGCGAAGGCGAGGAAGGCGCTATTCTGTGTACCAACTCCCAAAACCCGGCAGATCGGTACGTTAAGCTCAGCGGTACAAAAGACGAATCCAATGTGCTGACCAAACTGAAAACCAAAGAGGATGGAACCGCGGAATTCACGGAAAAGGATACTTCCGGAAAAGACCTGGATACTCTGAATCCTTTTAACTTCGCGGATCGATATGATCCGGACACCGGTCAGGGCCAATACTATATTCTGTCAGAAACGTCCACTCCCCCCGGCTATCGCAGCCTGCCCATGGATATCGTACTTGAATACGATCCGGATACCTTTATGGTCACAGTTGCCAACCGCTGGACCACCGGCGCTTACGCCAGCTTCACCTCTACAATCACCGGGGCGGGAGAAGTCACCTACGGCCACTATAACGAGGACACCGGAACCGTGGATGAAGACCTTACTAAAATTCTGAGCCAGGACGTGCAGAAATCGGGCTTGGCAGTAGCGATCCCCATGCTGCAAAGCAATACGGACAGCACTGTCTGGAACCCCCTTTACGGCAGCAATGTATTCGGATTCCGAACAGTGGACTACTCGGACAGAAACGGGATCGATCTGTGGCGGAGAGCCGCGCTTATGGCAGTTTTATACCAGTGCGCGGACAAAAAGTTCCCTTCCTGGCATCTGGAATGGGATGAAGAGCTTGATCGGATGGTAGGCGAAATCAGCGATTTGCCCGGTCGGGCAGACCGGTATTCCCTGATCAACAAAGTAGACCCCGATCTGCGAATGGAATACGCTTTTATTACGGCGGATGCCCTGAAAGCGATTGGGATAACTGACTGCGAAACCCTTACTATGACAGGGCGGTATCAGGCAATAGAGAATATCCTTGCCGCAAGAATACCGGATATTTTGGATCAGGAAAACGTAGACCGCGTCGTATCTGAACTGGCCGATACAATTTTATCGGTACAAGATCCCACCACCGGCAGCGGCTACGGATTCAGTTTTTTAAGCGTACGCCAATTCAGCCGTAATTTCCGTTCTCTGATTTATATTTCCAACGAACAGAGACAGCTCCGTGTGCAAAAGGTGGATCAGGACGGCGTCGCGCGAAACGGTGCGGAATTCACCCTGTTTAACGCGAACGGCGACGCTGTGGCCCAGGGCGTTACCGATACGGTAGACGGCCAGAAAGGTATGCTCGTGTTTCAGCCCAGGCCGCCGAAAAATGAAGCCGGAGAATTTTTACCAGGCTATTCGGAAATGATCTGGTCTGATTTGGAGGACACCTTCTATTATCTTCAGGAAACACGCCCTGCTCCGGGCTGTGGAACCAACACCACCAGAATCCCGGTGGTAGTGGGAACTTATTCCATCTATGCGGATGCGGGTACGGCCGGTGACGGCGTTACCGTAATGGCAGGCGTGGGCAAACTGGCACAGACCATGGTGCAATACGCAACTGACGGTGAAGTCAATGTTACCCTGCGTGATATCACCGCTGTCGGCCAGACCCAGTCCAGCGGAGAATTTGATCTGGACGGCTGGAGCGATATGACGCTGGCCGGCACCCAGCACCAGCGCAGCATGAATCTGCATTATGGTAAAAACGCGGTAATAGATTACGGGCTCCACGATGAAGACGGCGGTAAAAATCTTCAGCCCTTCTTCGTGACCGATACCGGGTTTATCCGGGCCAGGGTAAAGCAAAACAGCGCCGCGTTGACAACGGAGCAATATCCGGGAGAGAAAACCTCTGCTGATTTTTCCATTTTGGATGACACGCCTATTACAAGCCTGTTCAGCCTGCTGAATATCGTAGTGGTAACTGACAAAACCATTGATGATACGGAAACGGGAAATCTGACCATCAGCAAAACGGTAACGGAAGAACCCCTGACAGAGGAAGACTGCTTCAAGAATTTTCAATTCACGATCCTTTTCACTGATAAAAACGGCGTTCCCCTGCCCGGAGAGTTCCATTTTTACGGCACGGATAAATCCGGTACGATCAGAAGCGGAGAGACCCTGCCGCTGCACCATGATGAAAGCATTACTGTTTTAGGATTGCCGGCAGGTACAAAATTCACCGTTACGGAAGCTGAGGAAACAGGCTGGTATGTACTCCCCGATACCGGCATCATTACGGGAGAGATCGAAAAGGATCAGACTGTCACCGCTTCTTTTGCCAACCGTAAAACGCCATGGCCCCGTGTAGGAGCGCTTACCCTGCGCAAAACGGTATTGGATGGCGATGAGGCCGACGCGGAAAAGGAATTCGGCTTTATCGTAACGCTTATGGATGAAACAGACGGCGAGCTGGAAGGGGAATTCCCCTACAGCGGCAGCAAGGACGGCACGATGCACAGCGGCGATGTCATTCTGCTGAGAGGCGGAGAATCCGTTACTATATGGAATCTGCCGGAAAATACCGTTTACCAGGTAACTGAACGCACAGAGGATCAAGACGGGTATTACACCACCGTCTCTGACGGCGGCGAAGGGACCATTTCAAACGGCAAAACTTCTGAGGCCCATATTGTCAATCAGAAGGGCGTGGGTGCCCTTACCCTGCGCAAAACGATAGAAGACGCCGAAGCGGACGATATGGATACGGAATTTGAATTTACCGTGACCTTAAAGG
>CAMVYG010000250.1 GCA_947171615.1 uncultured Clostridia bacterium | reverse complement strand
GTATTGTGCAGAGTAAAGGCGGTTTGGAAAGAGTCTTTAGCAATGCCAATGCTTTCAAGTCCGCTCTTATAAAAGGACCAGAAGCTTTCGGTGTTGCTGTCGATGGAGGCGTTGTCTTCCTCGGTAAGCTCCAATCCGAGCTCCTCAAACTTATCATTGACATAGTAGAAGGCCTTCAGGTAGTTTTCCGCCCGCTCCCGGATCCAGGTTTCAGCGTCCTTCTCCTCAATGGTGGACTTGATCACTTCCTCACCCGAGGGAACCTTTTCCATCGCTTCAGAATAAGCGTTGTTCAAATAATAGATATAGCCACCGATGGGAAGGGTGGTATCGCCTTTCCTGGCGGCCCAGGTTTTGTTTTCACTATAGCACCCTGCAAAGCTCAGGCACAGAGCGGCGGCCAACAGAGCGGCAAATGCTTTTTTCAAAGTGTTTCTCATAAAATATCAAGCCTTTCAAAAAAGTGAAATTTTGCAGTAAACTGCACAGAACGAGAAATATTATATCGCATTTTCCCGAATTTGTCTACCTAAAAAACAGGAAAATTCAAAGAATGGGAAAAAACCGTTTAAGAAGCGGAAGCTTCCATGGCGCTGAGGATCTCGGAGAGTGCATCCAGAGGTGTTTGAGAACCGATTTTTACGCTGATATAGGGACGGCTTCCCGCACTGAGCATCACCTTCCCGTTCATAGCCCGGATCAGCCTGCCTACCTGCTCTAAATCAAAATCCTTTTTATAGAGGAAAAGAGCGTCTCCCTGCTGCTTGATCTCCGAAAGACCCAACTGAGAGGCAGTGTTTCTCAGCAGCGCTACATCCAGCAGCCCCTTTACGGAAGGGGGCGGTTCTCCAAACCTGTCGATGAGCTCATCGGTAACGTCCAGAGCGTCCTCTGCGTTTCGGATCTCGGCAATGCGCCGGTATACGTCCAGCCGCAGATTGGTGCTGCCAATATATTCCTCGGGAATATGGGCCTGTATCTGCATATCCACAAGGCAGCCCTCGTCCACAGGACGGATATTTTCTTCACCCTTCATCAGGCTTACCGCTTCTCCCAGCAGCTTGATATACAGATCATAACCTACAGTTTCCATGTGTCCGTGCTGTTCACCGCCCAGAATATTTCCTGCGCCGCGAATTTCCAGATCCCGCATGGCGATTTTGAAGCCGGAGCCGAATTCTGTAAATTCCCGAATGGCTGAAAGCCGTTTTTGCGCGATTTCTGTCAGCACCTTGTTTGGAGCGTAAGTCAAATAGGCATAAGCCCGACGGCTGCTGCGCCCCACCCGGCCCCGCAGCTGATGAAGCTGGGAAAGTCCCATGCGGTCTGCGTTCTCTATGATCAAAGTATTGGCGGTGGAAACATCCACACCTGTTTCAATGATGGTAGTGCAGACCAGAATATCGATCTCGTGATCCAAAAGCTGCCGCCAGACCTCGGAAAGCTCTTCTTCGTTCATTTTTCCGTGTCCCACGCCTACCCGGGCCTCGGGAATGCTCTGCTGGATCCGGGCGGCGACCCGGGCAATAGAGGCCACATCGTTGTGAAGATAGTAGACCTGCCCACCCCGGCGCAGCTCCCGGCGAATGGCGTCGTACAGCACGCTGGTATCATATTCCAGCACATAGGTCTGTACCGGATGCCGGTCCAGCGGTGCTTCCTCGATCACGGACATATCCCGGATCCCGGAAAGAGCCATATTCAGCGTGCGGGGAATGGGGGTGGCGGAAAGGGTGAGCACGTCTGCGCTTTTGCACAGAGCCTTCAGCCGTTCCTTCTGCGCCACGCCGAACCGCTGCTCTTCGTCGATGATGACCAGTCCCAGGTCGTGAAAGGAAACGTCCTTTGATACCAGCCGATGGGTGCCTACAATAATGTCAATGCTGCCCTGCTTTACCTTTTTCAGGATATTTTCCTGCTGCTTGGGCGTGCGGAAGCGGGAAAGCAGCTCCACATCTACAGGAAACCCCTCCATTCTCCGAAGGATGGTCTGATAGTGCTGCCAGGCCAAAATGGTGGTGGGAACCAGAATAGCGCACTGCTTTCCGGCGGCAATACATTTGAAAGCGGCACGCAGAGCCACCTCGGTTTTGCCAAATCCCACGTCTCCGCAAAGCAGCCGGTCCATGGGGATGCCGCGCTCCATATCGTCCTTGATCTCATTGACACAGCGAAGCTGGTCTTCTGTCTCCTCAAACTCGAAGTGAGATTCAAAATCGTGTTGCCATTCTCCGTCCGGCGGGAAGGCATAGCCCTTTTGCTGCATACGCTGGGCATAAAGCTGGATCAGATCCTTGGCAATATCCTTCACCGCGGCCCGCACCTTTGTTTTCTGCCGCTGCCAGTCGGCGCCGCCCAGACGGCTCAGCCGAACCCCCGCGTCTTCTCTGGGGCCGATATATTTGGAAACCATATCCAGCTGGGTAACGGGAACATACAGCGTATCGTTTTTCGCATAACGCACTTTAATATAGTCCTTGACAATGCCGTTCATTTCCAGCTTGTGGATCCCCTCGAAAACACCGATGCCGTGGGCGGAATGCACCACGTAATCTCCGGGAGAGAGCTCGGAAAGATTGGAAATTTCCTTGCTGTTTTTATCCCGCTTTGTCTTTTTAACCTTTGCAGCCATCAGCCTGCCGTGGGTGATCAGGGAAAAAGCGCCGCCGGGCAGATCAAAACCGGCGGAAAGGGTTCCGGCTGTGATAGTGACAGTTCCTTTGGCCGCAGTGGAAGGAGCTTCCAGATAGGAGACGGGAAGGCCCGCCTGTTTCAAATCGTCTGCCAGAGACATTCCGGCTCTGGCAGTGCCTGCCAACACCACACAGGCTCGGCCCTGCGAAAGCAGAGAAGAAAGATCTTCTGCCAAAAGCTGTGTGCTGCCGCCCCACACCGGGAGCTGCCGGGCAGTCATATTTATCAGAGTTTTGGTGGGGACTTCATAGCTGCCCCTGGCAAAAACATCCAGATAAAGGGAAGGAAGCTCCTGAGATCGGCGCAAAGCGTCTTCCCAGGATTCTGTATAGAGCTCCAGCCCCTTGCAGAGCACCCCCTCAGCCAAATAGGATTTCAGATCCTCCGCCCATTGCCACAGGGTAGTGCGCATCCGTTCCTTCAGCTTGTTTCCCTCAGAAAAAAACAAAAGGCTGTTTTCAGAGGAAAAATGGTCAAACAGGGTAGAGGTCTCCGGGTAGATCATCGTAATAAATTTATCGAGAGAGCCGATATGCAGGCCGTTTCTCAGCTTTTCCGCTTCACTCTGTAAAATCTCCCGCGCCTTGGGCGCAGCTTTTCCTCGCAGAGAGGAGGCCAGCTTCTCGATTTTTGCGGCCAGTGCCGCCGGATCGCCAGGGATCACTTCCACGCAGGGAGCCAGCGTTACGGCATTCACAGGGTCGGTGCGGCGCTGGGTAGCCGTATCAAAATAGGAAATGGAATCGATCTCGTCTCCCCAGAATTCCACCCGCACCGGGTTCTGGCTGCCGGGAGAGAAGAAGTCTCCA
>CAMVYG010000249.1 GCA_947171615.1 uncultured Clostridia bacterium | reverse complement strand
CCCAAGGATATTTCCCTGATCAAAGAAGCAGGAAACGCCATGCAGAGTTACGATATGAATCTGCACCTGCCTTCTGTGCTGGCCATTGTGGGGTTTGTTCTGTTTATGGTTCTGCTGGGAATTCTGCTTCGGGGCAGACGGCCCTTTCAAAAGCGCCTTGGCAATGTGTTTTTTGCCCTGATCGGAGCGCTTCTGTCCTTTGGGGTGCTTGCCGGCTGCATTCAACAGGTGTACAGCTCCCGGGAGCTGTATGAATCCTTCCCGGTAAAGAACCGCTACTATATTGCGGGCGTGTATGAGCAGCTGGGGTTCCCCTACTGCTTCTGCTATAATTTTACCACCTATCTGGTGGAAAAGCCCGAGGGCTATTCCACCGGGCAGGCCAGAGAATACGAAAAGGAACATCCTGTCAAGGAGGGGGAGGGCCAGCCTGTCAATGTGATCATGGTGATGAACGAGGCCTTTTCCGATGTGACCAATCAGGAGATCCTGGATTACCCGGCGGGGGAAGAGCCCCTGCGGTTTTACAATTCCCTGAAAACCTCTGACCGGGCCATTACCGGGCATATTGTGGTGCCCAATTACGGCGCGGGCACGGCAAATACGGAATTCGATGTGATCACGGGTATGCAGACCAATATGATCAGCGAAAGCGGCGCGTCTGCCTTCCGGGTGCTGCACCGGGACATAGACAGTATTTTCCGGGTATTTTTGCAGGACGGCTACCAGACGGAATTTATCCACCCGGGGCAGGACTGGTTCTATAACCGGCAGAACGTATACCGGTATTTCGGTGCGGAAAAGCTGCTGTTCTCCGAGGCGTTTGAGGATGCGGAGCGCATGGGCGGCTGGGTGATGGATTCCGCCGTATTGGACGTGATGAAGGAAGAATTTGAAACCGCTATGGACGAGGGGAAACCTTATTTTAATTACACCGTGACCATTCAGAACCACATGTCCTACACCCATGATAAATACGGGGAATACAGGGTACAGCTGGTCCCGCTGAAGGAAGAAATTGACGCGGGCGCCAGAACCCGGCTTTCCGTATACGCCAAGGGGGTAAAGGACGCGGACGATATGCTCCGGGGGCTTACGGAATACTATGAAAGCCGGGAAGAACCGGTGATGCTGGTGTTTTTCGGAGACCACCTGCCCAATTTGGGGGACAGCTATCAGTGCTATGAAGAGCTGGGCATGGAGGTGGGCGAGGGGAAGGACGCCGTTACCACCCTGCGCACCTATGAAACGCCCTATGTGATCTGGGTCAACGGCACGGCGGCGGAACTTCTGGATTTTCCCGCAAGAAAGGCGGCGCTGGAGCTGCCGGAGGACGGCATGATAAACGCCAATTTCCTGGGGGCCATGACTTTGGAGCTTACAGGCCGCGGAGATCAGGACAGCTTTTTCTCTTACTTGAACGATCTGCGGCGGGAGCTTCCCGTTCTGCACAACGGCACAGGCCGTACCGGCACAGGCGAGTATTTTGAAGAAATTCCGGCGGAATACGCAGAGGAAGTTAAAAAGCTGCGCTTCTGGGAGTACTACCGCTTGCAGGTGGAGTAAAAAAACGATGGCTTCCTGCCAGAGCAGGAAGCCATCGTTCTGTTTTGTTATTGGTTGTTCGTCCGTTTAAAAAGGAGAGATAGTGATGGATATTTTAGATTTTGAAAAAAAGCACGTGGAAGAAGCAATTTCAATCGCTCAGGAAAACTACTATAAGGAACGTCAATTTGTAAAAGAATTGCCGCAAGTGTGCAATATTCCCGACTTAAACGGTTTTGCTGAAAATGGGTTGGGTGTTGCTGCGTTTGAGAATAAGAAGATGATAGGCTTTCTGTGCTGCTGCGATCCCTTTGACAATGTATTTCGGGCAACAGATGTGAAAGGGGTCTTTTCTCCCATGGGAGCAAATGCAGCCGTTTGGGAAAACCGCTCCGAAATTTATGCCGCCATGTACCAGGCGGCAGGAGAAAAATGGGTAAAGGCTGGTGCGGTTTCCCATGCGATCTGCCTATACGCCCATGACGAAGAGCTACAGCGGCAATTTTTTCTGTATGGATTTGGTTTGCGCTGTTTAGACGCGATCCGTCCAATGGAATTCATTGACTGCGAGCCTTGTGAAAATTATGATTTCATGGAGGTGTCAAAAGCCGAATTCCACCAGGTTTATCCGCTCCATTTGGCCCTATACCGGCATTACTGTGAAAGCCCGTTTTTTATGAACCGTACACCCGAAACAGAAAAAGAATTTATGGATTCCTTGATGCAGGATGGGGAACGGTGCTTTGTGGCAAGGCAGAACGGTAAACTATGTGCTTTTTTAAGGGTTTCGGCATCCGGCGAAACATTTGCCGCAGCGGGAAGCGCCTATCGTCATATCACAGGCGCATACTGCCTGCCGGAACACAGAGGCAGGGGCGTATATCAGAATTTGCTGAACTTTGCTATAAATACGCTGAAAAGAGAAGGCTATACCAGCCTGGGCGTGGATTTTGAAAGCTTTAATCCAACGGCCCGGGGATTCTGGCTGAAATACTTTGCTGCGTATACCCACAGCGTAGTGCGGAGGATTGACGAGAGAATTACGCAGCTGAAATGGTAAGAACATACGCCCCGGTTAGCCGGTGGCGCACGTTCTTACATGGCGTTAAATTATACAGACTGAAATAAGCAGCATAAAAACAGCGTTCTGCTATTGGTTGACAAAGGGAAACACGTCTGCCGTCAGAGCTACAACACGCAGTATTGCTCCATGTAGCCCTCCATGGCCTTCAGCAGCTCCGGGTCCGCGCCGGAGGCTTTTAAGTATTCGTGAATATCCACTACCGTGACAATGGGGTGAACCTGGATCCCAAATTCCTCCTCCACCTCCATAATAGCGGTTTTGCCGGGGGTTTTCCCAACCTCGCAGCGGTCCACGCTGATGAACATATGGGGTACCTGCACCTGGGCGCAGCCCTTTAAAATGGGCATGGTCTCCCGTACGGCGGTGCCCGCGGTGATCACATCCTCAATGATGATGACCTTGTCGCCGTCCTGGGGCTGATAGCCCACAATGCTGCCGCCCTCTCCGTGATCCTTTGCTTCCTTCCGGTTGAAGAAATAGGGCTTGTCCATGCCGAAATCCCGGTACAGGGCGATGGAGCAGGCGGAGGCCAGGGGAATTCCCTTGTAGGCCGGGCCAAACATGGCCTGAAAGTCCTCTCCGGCGGCTTCCTTTACCTGGGCGGCGTAATAGCTTCCCAGCCTTGCCAGCTGCGCCCCGGTCTGATAATTTCCGGTATTGACGAAATATTGAGTATGCCTGCCGCTTTTGGTGACAAAGTTTCCAAAGCGCAGCACGTTGGCGGACATCATAAATTCAATAAATTCTTTCTTTTTCTCTGTCAGCATGGTTATTTCCTCTTTTCCGCGTCTCAAAGTAATATAATCAGCGCCACCTCTTGGCTCCCCTTCTCAGAGGAGCCAAGAGGTGAACGATAAATCATGGCTTTTACACGTTAAACCGGAACAGAACAATATCGCCGTCCTGCAT
>CAMVYG010000248.1 GCA_947171615.1 uncultured Clostridia bacterium | reverse complement strand
TTCGGCATCAGCCTTCTTTTGAACCACTCGCCTAGCGAGTGGTTTTCGAGAGACAAAAAGGGCTGTGTCTTTTGACACAGCCCTTTTTATACCTGTTAAGGCTAAAACTTACTTTCTGGGATTCTTGATCGCGGCCTGAGCAGCAGCCAGGCGAGCGATCGGCACACGGAAGGGAGAGCAGGAAACATAGGTCAGGCCTACGTTGTGGCAGAACTCGATGGTGGTCGGGTCGCCGCCGTGCTCGCCGCAGATGCCCAGGGTGATGTCGGGGCGCACGGACTTGCCCTTCTCGCTGGCCATCTTCACCAGCTGGCCTACACCCTCCTGGTCCAGACGGGCGAAGGGGTCGTTCTCATAGATCTTATTCTCATAATAAGAGTTCAGGAACTTACCTGCATCATCTCTGGAGAAGCCGAAGGTCATCTGAGTCAGATCGTTGGTACCGAAGGAGAAGAACTCGGCCTCTTCCGCGATCTTGTCGGCGGTAAGGGCGGCACGGGGGATCTCGATCATGGTACCCACCTTATACTTCAGGTCAGAACCGGCCTCGGCAATAATGCGGTCGGCGGTCTCAACTTCAGCTCCTTGACCTCGCCAACCAGCGGGATCATGATCTCAGGTACAATGTGCCAATCGGGATGAGCCTTGTTCACATTGATAGCAGCCTTGATCACGGCCTCGGTCTGCATCTCTGCGATCTCGGGATAGGTGACAGCCAAACGGCAGCCACGATGACCCATCATGGGGTTGAACTCATGCAGAGAAGAAATGATCGCCTTGATATCCTCAACGGTCTTGCCCTGAGTCTTTGCCAGCGCCTCGATATCCTTTTCCTCAGTGGGAACGAACTCGTGCAGCGGCGGATCCAGGAAGCGGATATTGACGTGCTTGCCCTCAAGAGCCTCATACAGCTTCTCGAAGTCGCCCTGCTGCATGGGCTCCAGCTTGGCAAGAGCAGCTTTGCGCTGTTCTACAGTATCGGAGCAGATCATTTCACGGATCGCCGCGATACGGTCAGGATCAAAGAACATGTGCTCGGTACGGCACAGGCCGATACCCTGGGCGCCGAACTCCACAGCCTGCTGAGCGTCCTTGGGAGTATCGGCGTTGGTGCGAACCTCCAACTGGCGATACTTGTCGGACAGTTCCATGATACGGCCGAAATAGCCGCCCTTGGCATTGGCGGGAACCGTGGGGATCGCCTCGCCATAAATGTTGCCGGTGGTGCCGTCCAGGGAGATATAGTCGCCCTCATGGTAGGTGCGGCCATTCAGCTCAAACTTCTTGTTGGCCTCATCCATCTTGATAGCGCCGCAGCCGGAAACGCAGCAGGTACCCATACCGCGGGCAACCACGGCCGCGTGGCTGGTCATGCCGCCGCGCACGGTGAGAATGCCCTGTGCGTGGTGCATACCCTCAATATCCTCGGGAGAGGTCTCCAGACGAACCAGAACGACCTTCTCACCCTTCTGGCCCTGCTCCACAGCGTCTTCCGCGGTGAAGACGATCTTACCGCAGGCAGCTCCGGGAGAAGCGGCCAGAGCGGAGGCCACGGGAGTGGCAGCCTTCAGTGCCTTGGGATCGAACTGAGGATGCAGCAGAGCGTCCAACTGCTTGGGATCGATCATCAGCAAAGCGTCTTCCTCGGTCTTCATGCCCTCGTCGATCAGATCGCAGGCGATTTTGATGGCGGCGGTGGCGGTGCGCTTGCCGTTTCTGGTCTGCAGCATATACAGCTTGCCGTGCTCTACGGTGAACTCCATATCCTGCATGTCATGATAATGATCCTCCAGAGTCTTGCAGACATCCTGGAACTGTGCAAAGGCCTCCGGGAACTTCTCTGCCATCTGTGCGATGGGCATGGGAGTACGCACGCCGGCAACAACGTCTTCGCCCTGGGCGTTGGTAAGGAACTCGCCCATCAGCTTCTTTTCGCCGGTAGCGGGATCACGGGTAAAGGCAACGCCGGTGCCGCAGTCATCACCCATGTTGCCGAACGCCATCATCTGCACGTTGACAGCGGTACCCCAGGAATAGGGGATCTCGTTCATCATACGGTACACATTGGCGCGGGGGTTGTCCCAGGAACGGAACACGGCCTTAACAGCACCCATCAGCTGCTCTACGGGATCGGTGGGGAATTCCTCGCCGATCTTGTTCTTGTACTCAGCCTTGAACTGGTTTGCCAGCTCCTTCAGATCCTCGGCGGTCAACTCGGTATCCTGAGTAACGCCCTTCTTTTCCTTCATCTCATCGATGAGCTGCTCAAAATACTTCTTGCCGACTTCCATAACCACGTCGGAATACATCTGGATAAATCTTCTGTAGCAGTCGTAGGCCCAGCGGGGATTGCCGGAAGCCTCCGCCATGTACTCGACCACTTCTTCATTAATACCCAGATTCAGGATGGTATCCATCATGCCGGGCATGGAAGCGCGGGCGCCAGAACGGACGGAAACCAGCAAGGGATTGGTTTTATCACCGAATTTCTTTCCGGTGATCTCCTCCATCTTGCTTACATACTCCATGATCTGGGCCTGAATCTCGTCATTGATTTTCCTGCCGTCCTCATAATACTGGGTGCAGGCCTCAGTGCTGATGGTGAAGCCCTGGGGTACAGGAAGGCCGATCTTGGTCATTTCCGCAAGGTTCGCGCCCTTGCCGCCAAGAAGCTCCCGCATAGACGCATCGCCTTCGCTGAACAGGTAAACGTACTTGTGGCTCATTGGTATCTACCTCCTAAAAATGTTCAACCGGACAGATCAACTGGCCTCCGGGTGACAGCAAAATATGCCGTTCGGCAGCCCACCGGGCTTGTCCGTACGGTATCTTTTAGAAAATTATACCAAACTCTTTTGAAAAATGCCATAGGAAATTCAAAGAATTTTTCAAATTTTTTTGTGAGGGCTGAAAAAACACCTCTTCTACTCCGCCTCTTCCCAAAAACCGGCAAAATATTTCTTTAAAAAAGCCGCAGCTGCTGTCATAAAATCATATGCCGGCAGACCACTTCTCCCCGCTATGTTTTCGCATCCGCAGTTTTTCATGGATATCAGGAAAGGAATGTAGCCCGGGTATGTTGAATTTTATGAAAAAAAGCCGCTTCTCTCAGGGAGGAGCCATCGAATTTATAATCGTTGGTTTGGGGAACCCCGGAAAGCAGTATGAAAACACCCGGCACAATGCCGGTTTTCTTGCCCTGGACCGCATTGCGGAGAAAGCCAATACCGATATCAAACGCATCAAATACAAGGGACTGGTAGGCGAAGGCACTCTTTCAGGGAAGCGGGTGCTGCTTCTGAAGCCTTCCACCTTTATGAATCTCAGTGGGCAGTCGGTACAGGAGGCAATGAACTTTTACAAGCTGCCGCCGGAACGGGTTCTCATTCTGTTTGACGATATCAACCTTCCCCCCGGCAAGCTCCGGATCCGCAGGAAGGGCAGCGACGGCGGACACAACGGCAGGTAAAATCTCCTTTATCTCTCCGGCTCCGCTCAGTTTCCCAGGATCAAGCTGGGGGTAGGACAAAAACCACATCCCGATTATAA
>CAMVYG010000247.1 GCA_947171615.1 uncultured Clostridia bacterium | reverse complement strand
CACGACCGGTCATGCTTACGCCGATAGCAGAACCAATGCCGCCCATAAAGGTGGCGAGAATTGCACCGGTCAGAGCGAATACGATGCCCAAAGAGTTGATATCCATGTTACTTTTCCTCCGTAATTTTGAAATATTTTGTATTTGCGGTAAACGGCGCAAACTTGCGCCCGTTTCCTTCATAAAACTTACCAAAGAACTCCACGTATTGCAGCCGGTTGGTGTGAACATAGGCGCCCAGCAGATTGATCGCCAGGTTCAATACGTGACCGATCACAAAAACAATAGTGAAGAAAATTGCGCCCAATATGCCACCGCCCATCATGCTGCCCAACTGGTTGAATACCGTGGCAATGACTCCGGTGGCAAGTCCCAGCGCCAGAAGACGGGAATAGGAGAGAATGTCGCTGAGATAGCTGGAAACGCCGTATAAGCCGTAAAGGCCTTTCAAAAAGCGTTTTCCAATGCTCTTGGATTCTCGCCCGGCAGTAAAAATGATCCCTACAGCGCCAATACCGGCAAAAATCGCCGACAACGTGCCGACCACTGGCGGCATGGTAAAGTTGAGACCTGCCATATCGCGGAACATATCCGTGGACACCAGCAACAGGATCAGTCCGCCTACCAGGAAGTACCAGAACACAACATCATACAGTGCGTCGGCAAATTTTTTCCGTTTTGCCAGCTGGTAAAACTGTATTCCGAGTCCGGTGAACAGGTGAATGACGCCCAGTAGGAAGGAGAACATCAGGAGCCGCATTGGGTCGTCCAAAGGAGCGAACCACAAAGGCGGAATTGTAAAATCGGAGTTGAAAAATGTTTTTGCAATCACGGAAACGGCGTCTCCAAAGTATCCTCCGAACATGACTCCCCAGAAGGTAGTGGAAATACCGCAGTAGAAAAACATTTTTAAGGTTTTTCTCAGTCCCGGCTCAATGTTTGTAAACTTCCAAAGAACAAAGCCGCAGCCCAATACCATCAAAAGACCATAAGCTGCATCGGAAAGCATCATGCCAAACAGCACATAGTAGAAGAACGACATGATAAAAGAGGGGTCACATTCATGCTTGCCGGGAAGGCTGTAGCCCTCTAACACACCTTCCACAGGCGCAGCAAAGAAATTATTCTTCAGCTTGACCGGTATCTCTTCGTCAGGCCCGGGAGCTTCAAGCTCCACACAGACCTGGAATTTGCTTTCAAGCTCCTGTTCCAAGGCGAAAGCGTCTTCAGCGGGGATATATCCCGTTACCTGAAATACGTGCTGGCTTTGCCACAATTCTCCCAGGACTCTGTACTTTTCAGCCCGCATGGTGTAATAATCTGCCGTAAACAAAAGGGATTCTCTCTTATCTGCATAAGAAACGATCTCTTCCGTTGCGGAGGCTATTTCCGCCTGCGCAGTGCGGATGCGTTCCTTTAAGTCCTCCACGCGCTGAGCAGGGGGGAGTTTGGAGGGAGCGACGGGATAGGTGAAGCCCATAGCCCGCAGGGCGGATTCTACCTGCATGCCGTATTTCCCATGACAAACGAGAAAGACACAGGTTTGCTGAGACTGGCTGCTGATGATCTCAGCTTCCAGGGCAGAAACCTCCGGCAGCGCCTGAGCCAGACGCGCCTTTAGTTCTTCCTCTGTCAGTTCTTCAGGGAAGGAGCCGATAAATACGCTGGAGGAATTAGTGCCGATAGTACGCATGGAGATATCCAGATTCATCCAGGGCTGCAAAGCGTCGATCTGGGCGTTAAGCCGTAAAATCTCAGCCTTGTTGTCAGCAATATTTTTGCTGAGAGCCGTAATACGGGAGGCTGTCTTTGTAACGGCAGCTGCTTCCTGCGCAGTGGCATCATAGTCAGAAACGGAAATTGATTTTCGCCCGGCCAGTATAGCGGGCAGCCCTTTCTCGGGCGGAGACAGGCCGTCTAAAATGGCTACAGCCCCGGTTAACAGCTGGATGTTTTTTTCAAAGGTGAGCCGGGCGGAATCTGTGTTGGTTTTTGAAAAGCAGTCTTCGGCCTGTTCCGGAGTGTTCAGTTCCAGAACGCCCCGGCGCTGAAGCAGCTCCAGAAGCTTTTTGCGGCTGCTTTTCAGCGCATAGATATTGATGCGCTTCATTTCAAGTACCGCCATAAGAGCTACCTCCTTTCAGACTGACCCAATACGATTTTTTTGATCTCCTCCGCCGCGCGGGGCAGGGAAGCGGAAGCAGCCTCTTTTAAGCGGCCCTGTTCCTCCTCGGTTTCTTTTGCGGAACGAGCCTTCTGCTTTTCCGCATCGGCACGGGCCACACCGCAGAGGATATCAGCTCTTTTCATAGCTTCCTTTTCCGCATCGGCAATCAGTTTTTTTCCTTGAGTTTGCGCTTCTGCCAGGAGGCGTTCGCTTTCCTCTTTAGCGTGCAGCACGGTCTGATGGGCTGATTTTTCAGCGTCACTGACAGCTTGCATTGTTTCTTTTGCCAAAACCCATTCACCTCCTGTCTGAGCCGGACGGCACAAATTGAATCAGGGTTTTACTGGGCATGCTTTCGGCTGCCTATTGCCAAAATACTGCCTTATTGATAGATCAGAACCTGACTTCAGAGGAAACACAGAAAGCCTCCTCGCGGTTCAGGTATAATGAATTATTATATCCCTTTTGGAAGGGAATGTCAAAAGAAAAACTCCCTTTTTTTACCATTTGATTTGAAAAGGGAAAAACTTTTTCAGGTTGTTTTGAATTGCAGTTTTTTCGCGTTTCCCTGTATCTGAGATCTGCTTTTTAACAGTCGCGGGTAATTTGCCTGAGAGAAGTACTGTGTGCATCTGAAAATCATAACAAAAACGGGGCGGTAAAACCGCCCCGCAAAAATCTAAATCAGGAATCAGAACTGGCGCTGGAGACATCGCTTTCCGTGGAAGAAGTATCGTCTCCGGAATCTTCCTCAGAAGAAGCGCTGGAAGTTCCGTTTTTGTTATCGTCGTTGATCATAGTACTGAGCTTAATGCTCTTCAGAGCGGTCTGATTGATTTCAAGGCCCTCAATGGATTTTGCCTGCTCCAGTACATAATCGGAAAACTCCGTTCCCTTCATAGCGGAGATCACGCTGTTTCTGCCGCTTTCCTCAGCCACCATATCGGCAAAACCATCGGCAATAGGCAGACGGTAAATGACCAGATAGGAGGAAGAAGTCTCTACAAAAACAGCCTCATTGTCCTTTACGCTTTCGATACCGGTGCGTACTGATTCATTCAGGTTGTCGATCTGAACCGGAGAGGGGGAAGAGAAGGTGCTCTTGTCAGCGCTGCCCAATTCTTTCTCAGCGTAATCAGTGGCAGCCTCCTCCAATGTCATATCACCCTTGTTGACGCTTTCTACATAGGCTTCCAGTTTGGCTTTGAGATCGGTCTTTTCCTCGTCGGTCAGATCCTGGGATTCTCCTTCATCGTCTGTGGTGGAGAGAGGAGCAGAGAAGTATTGGTAGTTATAGTAGTTCTCTGTTACATAAGCCTTCAAATCGTCCTCGGAAAGCTCCAGCTCGCCGTCTTTGCCGTACATGGCATACATAAGCTTTTGCA
>CAMVYG010000246.1 GCA_947171615.1 uncultured Clostridia bacterium | reverse complement strand
ATCCTTGACAGGGCTGGTTTGAAAAAACTGTTTGTACACAATGGAAAACCGGCTTTGACTGATATTTAAGCGCTGTGCCATCATCTCCAACGACCAGGGTTCTTCCAAATGGTCGTAGATATAGCTTCGCAGAGAGATCAGTTCCGATTCATATTTTCTCTCATAAGAGGCTATCTGAGACTGTTTGGCGGCCCGGGCAAGCTTGATCAAAAGCGCTTCTACCTGGATATGGATCGCCCTTTCGTAATAGGGCAGCTCTTTTCTCTTTTCATCCAGGATCCGCTTGATATCCCGCTCCAGAAGATCCTCCCGGTTTCCGAATATAAGGGTATTCACAGGAATTTCCAGCTGATTCAGATTGCTCTTAAACTCCATATTCGAATGAAGATACAGCCAATCGCTGATCACCGCTTCGCTTCCCTTTTTCGGAACGGAAATTCGTTCTGAAAATTCCGGGGTCTTCACAAGACAGGTTCCGGGTTCTGCCCGCATGGGTCCCTGCTTTGTAAACACCATTGCCTGGGTACGGAAACAACGGATCACATAGGGTTTTTCCGAATCCTGAGGATCATTTTCAAGGTTCTTTTCATGCAGCGCCCGCAATTTGAGATCCTGCACATAAAACATAACCTCCACTCCTTCCTTTGCGAGGCTTAATTTCAGAGTATCCCCTGGTTAAACTGAATTGTAACACAGAAAAGTAGTTTGCAAGAAAAAACGAAAGGAAAGTATAAAAAGACAATCAAATTACGCATTGATATACAGCTTTTTTTCTAGTATATTCCCCCAATAAAGGCATTTTTGTACCAAAGAAGCACAAAAATTCTTGAAACGGTTACAAAAAACAGCTGTTGAAATTGAGAAAGGAGTTTATAAAAATGTTTCAGTTCAACCGAGAAGAGTACGAGAAAAGAATGCAATGGTTCGTGCACGACCGGTTCGGTATGTTTATCCACTTCGGCCTGTATTCCATCATTGGAAGAGGCTGTCTGGTGCAGGAAACAGAGCGTTTCCAGGACGAGGAATACACTCCCTACGCCGAGGAATTTAACCCGGCGCCCAACTGCCCAAGAGAGTGGGCGCAGCTGGCTAAAAAAGCGGGCATGAAATATGTGGTTCTCACAGCGAAGCATCATGAAGGCTACTGCCTGTTTGACAGCCAGTACACCGATTACAAAATCACCAATTCCCCCTATGGGAAGGATCTGATCCGGGAATATGTGGACGCCTGCCGGGAAGCAGGCTTAAAGGTGGGACTGTATTATTCCCTTTTAGATTGGCACCATGAAGATTATCCCCACAAAACCGCCCGTCACCCCCAGTATAACGACCCCACTGTCAACGATGACGGCAGAGACTTTGACAGGTATCTGACTTATATGCACAACCAGGTGCGGGAGCTTTGCACAAACTATGGAAAAATCGATATTATGTGGTTTGATTTTTCCTATGATGAAATGGCCGGCGAAAAATGGAAGGCTACCGAGCTGGTGAAAATGGTACGGGAGCTTCAGCCGGGAATCATCATCGACAACCGTCTGGAAACATCGTCTGGGATGAAAGATTCCATGGCTATGGGAAATCCGGTGCCCTATCACGGCGATTTCTGCTGTCCTGAGCAAATTATCCCACCGGAAGGCATGAAAGACGTCAACGGCAGAGATTTGATTTGGGAATCCTGTGTGACCATCAACAATCACTGGAGTTATACCAAGGACGACCGTTTCTTCAAATCCACCCCCATGCTGATCAAAAAGCTGGTAGAGATCATTTCAAAGGGCGGAAATCTCCTTCTGGACGTGGGCCCGGACGCCAATGGGCATATTCCCGAACAGTCCGTTAAAGCTTTGGAAGAAATCGGAAAATGGATGGAGAAAAACGCGGAAAGCATCATCGGCTGCGGAAAATCCGAACTGTCTAAACCGGACTGGGGCAGGATCACCCAAAACGGGAAGGATCTGTATCTGCACGTTTATGAAAATACAGTTGGCCCCCTGCCACTGTGCGGCGTCTCCGGCGATGAGATCCAGTGCATGCGCGAGCTGATGAGCGGCTCTGAGGTGCGCGTTTCAGGAGACTGGGTACAAAACGGGATTTCAGGGAAATATACCTTTATCGATATGGGTGAGGATCCTGATCTGCCCGATCCCATCGATACGGTCATCAAGGTAACGCTGAAATAAGAGCCAATGAAATTTCGGTATGGTATCCGAACAATATTAAAGATGCCAAAGTAGGAAGGAGCCTACAAAAATGTATCAGTTCAACCGGAAAGAGCACAAAAAGAGGATCCGGTGGTTTACACACGACCGGTTCGGCATGTTTATTCATTTCGGCCTGTATTCCATCATTGGAAGAGGCTGTCTGGTGCAGGAAACCGAACGCTTTCAGGATGAGGAATATATGCCTTACGCCAAAGAATTCAATCCCGATCCAAATTGTCCCAGGGAGTGGGCGCGGCTGGCTAAAAAAGCGGGCATGAAGTATATCGTTCTCACCACCAAGCATCATGAGGGCTATTGCCTGTTTGACAGTGAATATACCGATTACAAAATCACCAATTCCCCCTATGGGAAGGATTTGATCCGGGAATATGTAGATGCCTGCCGGGACGAAGGGCTGAAGATCGGCTTCTATTATTCCCTGATCGACTGGCATCATGACGATTTTCCCCATTACGGAAACAGCCGGCATCCCCAGGGAAAGGATCCTGCCTTCCCTAACGATCATCGAGATTTCAACCGGTATCTGATCTATATGCACAACCAGGTACGGGAGCTCTGCACAAATTACGGAAAGATCGATATCATGTGGTTTGATTTTTCTTATGACGACCTCAGTGGAGAAGATTGGAAAGCCACCGAGCTTGTAAATATGGTTCGTGATTTACAGCCCGGTATCGTTATCAACAACCGCCTGGAGGTAGGAGGTATCAAGCTGGGTTCTCTGGTAACGGGAGATCCGGTTCCCTGGCATGGAGATTTTGTCACCCCGGAGCAGATGCTTCCCCCCAACGGAATTCAGGATACCAACGGAAACGATGTGGCATGGGAATCCTGTGCGACCATCAACAATCACTGGAGCTACGCGCGGGCGGATCGTTTTTTCAAGCCCTCTTCCCTGCTGATCAAAAAGCTGGTAGAGATTGTATCTAAAGGCGGAAATCTTCTTTTGGATGTGGGGCCGGATGCCCATGGCAGAATTCCCGAGGAATCCGTAAAGGTTCTGGAGGAAATCGGAAAATGGATGAAAAAAAACGGAGAAAGCATTATCGGCTGTGGCAAAGCCAATTTACCGAAGCCGGACTGGGGCAGGCTTACCCGAAAAGGAAACACCCTGTATCTGCACATCTATGAAAACACTCTCGGTCCCCTGCCGCTGGAGCATATTTCCAGGGAAGAAATCGAGAGTATTCGGGAACTGGCCAGCGGAGCAGAGGTACGTTTTTCCGACAACGAGCTGAAACAGGCATATGACAATGATTTTACCTTTATTGAGTTGGGGGAAAACCCCATCCTCCCCGATTCCACCGATACAGTTCTGAAAGTAACC
>CAMVYG010000245.1 GCA_947171615.1 uncultured Clostridia bacterium | reverse complement strand
GTAACAGGAAATATCGGGAATGATTTTTGTCCGCAGTCGCTCTTTTTATATGGGAACTGGAAAGAGGACGGCACGCCAAACTTTGGGTTGTTTTGCTGGCTCAGCTATGCGCATGTCAGCGACGGGGAAAATGAGGGCCTGGGCGTAATGGCATGTATCGGCGAAGAGAAGCTGACGAAAGATCTGATCCGGAAAACCGGGGTGTTTTCCGCCAATCTGGTTTCGGAGAAGCTATTGCCGCTGGCGGATTATTACGGAACCACCAGCGGGCGGGAGACGCCGGACAAGATGAATCTGTTGCCCACTGTAGAGCAGGGAAAAGTGCTTTCCGTCCCCACTATCGCGGAAAGCCCGGTAAGCTTTGAGCTGAAGGTTTTGCGGGAGCATCACCTTGCGGAGGGCAGCGATCTTTTCGTCTGCAAAATCTGTAATGTGATGATAGAGGAAAAATTGAAGGATAAAACGGTTCCTTTTGCGGAACGTCTGCTTATGGCAGCTCCGGTGCTGGTACCGGGCGAGCAGGAATATATTACTTTGGATCACCGCTCTCTGGGAAAATGGGGAGAACCGAGAAACACGCTTTCAGGAGGAAACAAATGATGATGCGCGATCCGGAGAAAACTTTGGGAAATTTGATCGACCACCAGAAAATCGCATACCTCAGCTATCTGGACGAAGAGGGTTATCCCGTAACCAAGGCCATGCTGATGACAAAGGAGCGGGAAGGAATCAAAGTCTTTTATTTTTCCACCAACACTTCCAGCAACAAGGTGGCCAGATTTCGGGAAAACCCAAAAGCCAGCGTGTATTTTGCGGACAAGCGCTTTTATCGCGGCGTGAGTTTTCTCGGTACAATAGAGGTGCTGGAGGATCAGGAAACAAAAACGCGCTTTTGGGAAGATGGAGATGAACGGTACTATCCCCTGGGCGTAACAGACCCGGACTACTGCATTTTAAAATTTACCGCAGCAAAAGGCAGATATTTCAGCAACGGCTCAGAGGATTTCAGCTGCTAAAGGTATAGATTAAAGGTTCCCCAAATGTAGGGACCGGCCTCCGGACGGTCCGCAGCGAAGCGAAGAACAGGCCCTATAGAAAAGCATTTTCATTGACCACTAATCTATGGAATTTGTGGAAAAAGCGGTATAAGCAGTGGAGAACCCACAAAAAGCCCCGAAGCAGATTGGCTGCTTCGGGGCTTTTAACAGGTCTCGAATCTATAGTTTTGCAAAACTCGAATTCTTATTCCGTCAGGTGGGCTTCTGTCCACTGGAAGGCCTTTTCACATACGGTTTTTACGCAGTCCTCGTCCATGGGAGAGCGAAGGTTCACCGCGTGGGCCAGGTCGATAAAGGTTTTGGTGCCTCCAAGGTTTACAAAGTCCATATACTTTTCCCAGGCCGCTTTCCGATCCTCCAGAGACAGGGCAAAGAACTGGAGGGACATAACCTGTGCCAGACAGTAATCAATATAGTAGAAGGGACTGCTGTAAATGTGCATCTGCCGCTGCCAGCCCGCGCCCCGGGCATAGAAAGGAAGATTGTCAAAATCCAGGTAGGGGCGGTAGCGTTTTTCCAGCCGCAGCCAGGTCTGGTTCCGCTCTTCAGGGGTCAGTTCCGGGTGAGTATACATTTCATACTGGAAATGATCCACCATGCAGCCATAAGGAATAAAGATCAGCGCGTCCTCCGCGTGGGAAAGCTCATATTTCTCCGTCATGGGGCCGAAAAACAGATGATGCCAGGGAGCGGTCAAAAACTCCATGCTCATGGAGTGGGTCTCAGCGCCTTCCATGGTGGGGCAACGCAGGGCTTCAATGGCAATGGTTTTGTGAGAAATGTAATCTGCAAAGGCGTGACCGGCTTCATGGGTAAGCACGTCTACATCTCCGGAAGTGCCGTTGAAGTTGGAGAAGATGAAGGGATAGCCGTAATCCGGCAAACTGGTGCAGTAGCCGCCGGGCGCCTTGCCCTCTTTTGCAAGCACGTCGAAGAGATCGTTTTCAAACATCAGGTGGATAAAATCGGCGGTATCAGGGGAAAGCTCCTCATACATTTTTTGCCCCGCCGCCATGATCTCCTCCGGCGTGCCCTGGGGTTTAGCGGAGCCGCCCCGGAATTTCAGGGCGTTATCGTGGAATTTGAAGTCGGAGATCCCCAAGCGCTTTGCCTGACGCTCCTTGACCTTTATCGTAAGCGGCACCAGATCCCGTACCACACGATCCCGGAAGGCCGCCACATCATCGGGAGAATAACAGTTTCTTTGCAGGCGCAGGGCCGCCAGCTCCACATAGCTCTTGAGGCCCAGCTGCCTGGCCTGCTCGGTGCGGTTCTTTACCAGCTTGTCATACAGCTCGTCAAATTCTTTCCGATGCTCATCGAAGAAGGAGCCCTCTGCTTCCAAAGCAGCCCGGCGGGTAGCGCGCTCTGCGTCTTCCTTATAGGGCCCAAGCTGAGCGATTGTCAAAGTTTTACCCTGGAAGGGTACTTGCGCGCTGGCATAAAGCTTTTGATATTCGGTGGTCAGCCGGTTTTCTTCCTGCATCAGAGGAATGATCTCCGGAGAAAAAGACTTCAGCTGCATTTCCAGATTTTTGAACAGCAGGGGGCTCAGGGCCTTTTCCAGCTCCGCCCGGCAGGGGGATTCCACCAGCGCCCGGTGAAAGGCCTGGGTCTTTTCCTCCAGCAGCGGCTCCTGCTCGTTGATATAGGCTGTTTCCGCATCGTAGAAATCGTCTCTGGTATCCACACTGTTGCGGATCATGCAGATGCTGGCCTGAGTGTAAATATGGTTCAGCAGGGTCTCTGCCTCCTTGTAAATATTCAGCTGTTCCTTGGGATCATTGGACGTTTGAAGCCGGGCGGTCAGGGAATCCAGCTCCTGAAAAGCGGCCTGCATATCAGGGCGGGTGTAAGTCATTTCGGAAAATTTCATAGCTGCCACATCCTTTTCAATATAGTTGAACAGATCACTCACCCCGGTAAGGCGGCGCTGCTCAAAGTTATCTTTTTGCCGGACAGCGGAATAATTGCGTGTTTTGCTTTTCCGGTTTCTTCCAGTATACCGCTGCCGTGGAAGACCGTCAAGGAGAAAGAGTCGTTTTTCAAAAAAGAACGTGAGTTTACAAAATATTAAGAGAATCTCCATGAAACGTTCAGCAAGTCTTCACATTACTGGGGTATTCTATTATCGTAGTCAAGAGAGACTACGGATTGAATTCTTTTTCATTACATCCTCATTTTTAACTCCTTACTTCCTCTTGAAGGCCGCTTTTTCTAAATGAAAAGGCGGCCTTCACCCCTTTCCATGCAATAAAGCAGATCTCATTTTAAAAAACCTTTCTTTTTTTCCTTAACAACCTTGATTATCTCTGCAAAGCCTTGAAAACAGGCACTTTCGCGGATATGGAGAGGACAATTTACTACCGATTTACTACTTTTGAGGAAAGAGCCTTGATATGCGCAGCGCCGCGAGAGCCAGACGCCCGGAGAGGGCAACACAAGGATAACCCCCTACCATGACAATTTCATATACGACCATGACGGCGTTTCTAC
>CAMVYG010000244.1 GCA_947171615.1 uncultured Clostridia bacterium | reverse complement strand
GCCCTGGGAAACGCCAGAACGGAAAGCGAGAATAACCTCTTTTGTGACAGGGCGAAGGGTTTTTGCTTCATATTGCTTATAAATATGGCTTTTAGGCGCAAGCATTCGATGGGCAAAATCGCCGTCATCAGTTATGAGGAGCAGTCCGGTAGTATCTTTATCCAGTCTGCCTGCCGGAAACAGCCCCCGGCGTTTTAGCTCCGGCGGCAAAAGATCCAGCACGGTTTTTTCCCGGCGGTCTTCTGTGGCGGAAAGCACCCCTGCCGGCTTATTCATCATAAGATACAGATGCTTTCGATAGCAGATCGTTTGTCCGTTTACCGCTATTTCATCCGCTTCCGGTTCTATTTTCTGTGCGGCGTCCTCCGCGGCAAGGCCGTTGACGGTCACCGCTCCGGAGCGCACCAAAAACGAAACCTCTTTCCTGCTTCCCAAATTCTGGGAAGCTAAAAATTTATCCAGACGTTCGGACATGGCCGTTTCCTCACTTTTTCATTGGAAGGGATCTTTTTTATTTAGTATAACAGATACCCGCAATAAAAGATAGCCCGGCATTTTTAATTTTTACTTTTGAGCATTTCCCGTGAAAGCTTTCAATGCTGCAAAAAGGGAACGCAGGCGCACTGCGTTCCCTTTTTGCAGTCGATCAATTTTTTAATCGGTATGATAGATTTCCTAGGTCTGCGCTTCCCCCGCTGTAGACTCTACCCCCATGGAGGATTCCGGAGCAGAGTTTACAGCGGAAGAAACCTCCGCAAAGCCTGCCACCCCTGAGGACTCCGGAGAAACCGCGCTGGACACGGGCGAACCGCTTTCCACTGCCGCGCTCTCCGCGGGAAGACTGGTGACAGCGCTGCTTTCCGGCGCAGAGGAAGAACTTTCCGCCGTTTCTCCGTACCGGGCGCTGTTTGCCGCAAAACCGTGCATAAAGCCGTCCACCTCGGCACAGGCCAGATCGCCTCCGATAATCAATTTACCGTACACCAGAAGAGTGGCATACACCTCCGGCTCATTGGGGTAGTTGTTGATTTTATACCGGTACTGCGTACAGACTTCTCCGGCATAAGGCTTCAGATCAAATCCCTGTGCCTTCTGCATCACATTGTAAGTAGTATAGACGTCATTAAACTGCGCAGGGATCATCACCTCGCGGGTTTCAGCAGGGGTTTCCTCTACCTGCCAGCCAAAACTCTGCAAAAAAGCGATCCGCTCTTCATTGGTTTCACCAGGAAATTCCTTCGGCTCCCCTTCCTCTTTTCCGCTGCGCAGAAAAATACAAGCGCCTACTACCACTACTACAAGGATCAAAAATGCTGCAATTCGTTTTTTGTTTGCTTTCAGCGATAAAACCATCTTCCACCGTTCCTCTCTATGTGGCAACCGCTCCGGTTGCCTTTCCTGCTCAATACTTATGAGGAACAAGCTTTGCATATGACAATTTTCAAAACTTCAAAAAAACAGATCAAGATCCAGCAGCTCTACCTTTTTTGGAAGCGGCCCAAACCCGCAGGCAGAAACCAGAATATCTGAAACAGGAGAAAAGCTTACGGCGCAAATATCTTCTCGAACCGGTTGAAAGCTTTCATGCTCCCATAGAAACTCCGCATTTTGAAAACCGTAATGAAATCCCTCTCCCACGGCCTTCATCAGGCTTTCCTTTAAGGTCCACAAGGTCATCAGGTTTTTTGCACGCTCCGGCAAAGCTTCCAAAGCTTTCAGTTCCGCCGGTGCGCAGATCCGCCGGGCAAGCTTCGGATCATAGGGGCGCAGCCGCTCCGCATCTATGCCGATCTCCCATTCGCTGAACGTACAGCAAACAAAGCCCGCGCAGTGAGAAAGGCTAAACTGAACGGGGCAATTTGAAAACCGCGGTTTTCCATGAGAATTTCGCACAAGCGTCAAGGAAGACCATTTTCTTCCATATTTCTGCTCCATCACATAATACAGCAGCCGCCATGCCAACTCATGACCGTATCGGGCTTCTTCTTTTTTAGAGAGCGATCCCAACGGATAATTCACAGCATACAGCACTTCCACACCTCATTCCTCTGACGGAACACACTCCTGCCGGACGGGCGCGGAATCCCCGGCATATCTGTGAATACGGATATAGTAGGTTACACAGAGAAGAAGCGCAGCGCCCAGCCAGGCGGTGACATCCGCAAGATAGACGGAGGTAAAACCTATATGAAACACCTGGGAAAGCAGCAAAACTACGGAAACACGAAGAAAAAGCTCCAAGCCCCCGGAAAGCAGCGGAACCACCGTATCCCCCATGCTCTGCAGGGAAAAACGATAGACAAACAGCAGCCCCAGAGACCATTCCATCAGCCCTGTTACAAAAAGGTAAGGGTACGCCGTTTCAATCACCTCCGTTTCCGCACTGGAAACAAAAGCAGCGATCAAGTCACGCCCGAAAAAGATCAGAGCAAGGCTGAGAACAGCGTTGACAGCCAAAGACATAAAAATTGCCCTGCGTACACCGATACGAATCCGGTCCATGCGGCCTGCTCCCAGATTTTGCCCCACATAAGTTCCAAGGGACAGACCGATGATGCTGCCCGGCTGCTCCACCAGCCCTACGATTTTAGAAGAGGCAGTATAGGCCGCCACCGCCGTATAGCCGAATCCGTTGATAATTCCCTGCAGGATCATAGCACCGATGGCGGTAACGGAATTCATCAGGCCAACCGGGATCCCCAGGCGCAGAAGCTCTTTCATAAGCCCCATGTCAGGCGCAGCGTCCCCCTGCTGAAATCTCATCAGTTCCATACGACGCAGTACGAACAGGCACATAAAGCCGGAAATCACCTGGGCCAGTACTGTGGCCCAGGCAGCGCCGGCAACACCGCCATTAAGCACCATCACAAACAGCACATCCAGCCCCACGTTGATCACAGAACTGATCACCACAACAATCAGAGGAGAAAGGCTGTCTCCTAATGCCCGCAGAATTGCGGCAAGCACATTGTAAAACACGGTAGCAAAAATACCGAGAAAAATGATACGAATATAGAGCAACGCATCTTCAAAAATATTCTCCGGTGTGTACAGCGCTTCCAGTAGTGGCCGGGAAAACACCAGACTGAGCACAGTAACGACCGCAGAAGACACAATGGCAAGATAAGCGGAATTCGCAACTGCCTTACGCACGCCGGCAGGATCACCGGCGCCGAATTTCTGAGAGATCAAAATAGAATAACCGTGGGTAAACCCTGTGACAAAGCCAAATACAAAAAAGTGGATCGACCCGGTAGCGCCTGCCGCCGCCAGAGCTTTTACCCCTACACCGCGTCCCAGCACTACAGTATCCACAATAGAATAAAGCTGCTGAAAAAGATTTCCCAATAAAAGAGGAGCTGCAAAGGCCAAAAGCAGCTTTACCGGACTGCCCTTTGTCATATCCCTTACCATATGTCTGCCCCCCTTTTTTTAGTATCTTTCACAAGGATACCACGGAAGTTCCGGTAAAGCAACCCGGGCGCAGGAGAATTTCCAAAAGGAAGCGCCCTGTATCAAGCAGCTTTTTTCATGGTGAATACAAAGGAATCTTCCGCTG
>CAMVYG010000243.1 GCA_947171615.1 uncultured Clostridia bacterium | reverse complement strand
TCCCCATAAGTTACTTTCCTTTCCACTTTTTACCTATTATACAATGGAAAGGGGGAAAACACTCATCTCTTTTCAAATCCATCGAAGCGTGCTAAAATATTCCAAGCGCTTATCCAGAAACCATGGAAAACAGGAGTGTGAAAGCATGCTGCGGGAAATTTCACTGACAGAAATCAAAAATTTGAAGGTATATGGCAGAACAAACAGAAGCCTTTCTCCCTTAACCCTGTTCTGGACGGCTTCCGGCTTTGAGGTACGTGTCACCGGCACAGAGCTCTGGGCGCTGATCGAGGGAGATTTTGAACAGCAGGAGCCCTGGATCAGCCTGGAGGTAAGCGGGGCATGGGTCGGCAGACAGATGGTGGAGCAGGGCAAGCGCTGGATCTGCCTGTTCCGGGGCAGGAGCCCCCAGGCGATAAAGCAGGTGCGGCTGTATAAGGACATGCAGGCCATGTCGGGAGATCCCCAGCATCTGCTGCAAATACATGCTTTGAAAACAGACGGTGAATTTCTGCCGGTTCCGGAAAAGGAACGAAAGCTGGAATTCATTGGGGACAGCATCACTTCCGGCGAGGGGGCCATCGGCGCCGTTTCCGAAGAAGACTGGACAGCTATGCTTTTTTCCGCAAAAAACAACTATGCCACCATGACAGGAGAGCTCTTAAACGCCGAGGTGCGAATTCTTTCCCAGAGCGGATGGGGCGTGGTGTCCGGCTGGGACAATAACCCCCACTGTGCTTTGCCGCCCCATTACTGCCAGGTCTGCGGTCTGCTTTCCGGAGAACGCAATGAATCGTTAGGGGCAAAGCGGCCCCATGATTTTTCCGCCTGGCAGCCTGACGCTGTGATTATTAATCTGGGCACCAACGACTGCGGCGCGCTCTCCTCCCCCGCCTGGAACGACCCTGCAACCGGAGAAAGCTTTCAGCAACGCAGGGGCGAAAACGGCGGCTTTGTACCGGAGGATCGGGAGCGTTTTCAAGGTGCGATAAAAAACTTTCTGACGCTCCTGCGGGAGAAAAATCCAAACGCGCAGCTTTTGTGGGTTTATGGCATGCTGAGCGGCGAGCTTTCTCCTGTGATAGAAGAAGCCATACGGGACTACACGGCAGAAACCGGAGACGCCAAAGCTGCTTATCTGGAGCTTACCGATGCGGCAGAGCATCGCGGCGCCAGGTCTCATCCGGGAAAAGCGGCTCACGCTCTTGCAGCCGAAGAGATTGCTAAAAAGCTGCGCAGTCTTCTCTGAAAAAACCTCTGAAAGCAACAACAGCAAAAGCTCCGTGGAATGAATTCCACGGAGCTTTTGCTGGAAAGGATCTGTAATCCTCCAATTAGCGGCTAGCGGCGATAAAGACTACAAAAAGCGCTATTTGTGATAAAAATGAAATTTCTTCAGCGAGGTCTGCTTGGTAAAACAGATCCGCAGATCAATGGGAGTATTTTGAGGTGCGATCTCACAGGAGAAGCTGGCAAAGCGGGTCAGTCCGCCTGTACCGTTCCCGCCGCAGCGGCCCAGGATCTCCCCGGTGCTGTTATCGGCCAGAATCAGTTCCACATCGCCGGCGGGGGAAGAAAGCTCCGCCTCAAAGGCGTCACAATCGGAAATATCCAATCCTGTATATACCGCATAGCTGCGGAAATCCGCCGCCTCCAAATACTCTTTTCCGTCCCGCTTATCGGTCAGGAACTGTGCGCGGTGGTAATCCTGAATGTCAATCGCGCTGATCCAGCGGCTGCCATCTCTGGTACCGGCTTCTTTTCCGTCTACAAAAACCGTTTCACAGCCGCGAATATCTGCGCTGGAAGAGCCCACCTGCACTTTGTATTCCCCTTTTGCCACAGCAAAGCAATTTTCCTCCGTACACCAGAAGAAAAGCTCCTCTACCGGGAAGGAAAGCGAAACCGTTTTGCTCTCCCCCTTCTTTAGGGAGATCCGCTGGAATGCCCGCAGCATGATATGGGGCCGGGGATATGCCCGGCTTTGAGGCGGCGTTACATAGAGCTGCACCACCTCGTCGCCGTCGTATTCCCCAATATTCTTCACAGTTACTGTAGCGGTGATAACATCTTTCGGCGTAAAGTTTTTGGCTGAGAGCTTAAAATCGGAATAGGCAAAGCTGGTATAGCTCAGACCATAGCCGAAGGGGTACAGCGACTTCCCCTCAAAATAAAGGTATGTCACCTTGTTTTTGGCAATGTCATAATCGTCGATTGCCGGAAGATCGCGAATGGAGCGATACCAGGTAGAAGGGGTGCGGCCCGCCGGATTATTTTCCCCAAAGATGGTTTTAGCAGCTACATGGCCCAGAGACGGCCCCAAATGGGTAGAGCACAGCACCGCCCCAGCCTTCTTCCGCTCTTCCGTAATAGCAAAGGGATACCCGGTAATCAGGTAGAGAACTGTATTTTGATTAGCTCCCCAGGCCGAAGAAAGCAGCTTGCTCTGGGCGTGAGGCAGATTGAGATCGGGGCGGTCATATTCCTCTCTGGCATTGATCAACGGGTGATTTCCCCCACAGACGATCACGTAATCCGCCTGTTCCGCCAGCTTTTTCACACGTTCCGATCCGGAAGAAATCACTTCCACCTGGAAACGAGCCGCAGCGTCATCTCCAGACAATACGGCAGCCGATACCTGCCCGTTCTCCCCCACGACAAGGCTGCGACCCTGCCAGGTAGAGAAGCGCCAGGCTCCGGCTTCTTCACAGGCCTTCAGATGCTCCATAACAAACCAACCGAAGGCCTGCTCCGCCGTGCAGGTCATGGCGGGATCAAAGGTCATCTTCTTTGGCTTGCCGCCCGGCGACTGCATGGCGGCAAAGCCGCCGCCCTCTGTCACATACTTGCCCGTCTTTAAGGAACGCAGCGTCCAGGAGCCGTAATCCCAATCATTGCGCTCAAACACCTCGGCCGACTCAATGGTATCGGCATCGGCAATAAGTTCTCCCTGCTCTCCCAGACGCACATATTTTCCGGTTTTCTCAGACTTCAATACGATGTGGTCAAAACCCTCGTCAAAAAGCACCCGCTCCTGTCCCAGCCTTTGGCGGAAGCCCTCCACCACCGAAGTCTGGTGCGCCGCATAGCCGCAGTACCAGCAGGTATAATTTTCATTGGCCAGAGGCCCTGCCACAGCCACAGTACACTTTCCATCGTCCGAAAGGGGCAAAAGCCCATGATTCTCCAGCAGGATCATGGATTCCTCCGCCGCCTGCACCGCAAGCCGTTTATGCTCGCTGCAAGCCAGTTTATCCTGATCCATTTTGGCATAGGGATTCCGCTCCGGATCAAACTCTCCCAGCATAAACCGCAAAGTGAGAGTATCGGCAACCACCCGATCAAGGTTTTCTTCTTTCAACAGGCCCCGCTCCAATGCCTCCCGCACGGCAGGGTCTACCATTTCCCGGCTGTCCAGCATGAGATCCGCGCCTGTTCCCAGGATGGAAGCGATAGAGGCAGCGTGATCCTCATAGGTGCGGTGAGCGGCCACATTCTGGCCGAAATCTCCGCCATCGCTGACCGCCAGAGTCATGCCCCATTCCTTTTTACAGATTTCAGACACATCGGGATTATTGACGCCCTCTACC
>CAMVYG010000242.1 GCA_947171615.1 uncultured Clostridia bacterium | reverse complement strand
CGCTCCGGCAAAGCACAGCGGCGCGGTGAGCCTGCCGGAAAAATGGCCGCCGCCCCGCACGTCATTACAGCCGCCAGATTGGATAGCAGCCGTGTAATCTGCATGACCGGGCCGGGGCATGATTCGCAGGTTTTCATAGGCCCGGGAGCGCTGGCTAGTGTTTTCGATCACAGCGGTCAGGGGTGCGCCGGTAGTGACTCCGCTTAACAGGCCGCACAATACCCGGGGTGCGTCCGCTTCCTTTCTGGTAGTGGCAGTCGGATCCTGTCCCGGGGCGCGCCGGGACATCTGTGCCAATATCTCTTCCATATTGATCTTTTCCCCTGCCGGAAGCCCGTCAACCGTTACGCCGATGGCCTCGGTATGGCTTCCGCCGAAAATGGAGATCCTGATTTTTTCACCCCACATTGACGACATTGGCAGTTCCCCCCAATTTTCTGAAATCCTCAAAAAAGCCCGGATAGGTTTTTTGAATACTGTGTTCCTCCGTAACGGCTAGCTCACCCTTACAGCGCAGAGCGGCGGCGGCCAGGGCCATAACCACCCGATGGTCGTTCTTCCCTTCTGCGGTACCGCCCTGAAGCAGCGACACCCCCTGAATAGAAAGGCCGTCTTCCGTTTCCCGCACATTGCCGCCCAGGGTATTGATTGCTTCGCGCATTGCCGCCAGGCGGTCACTTTCCTTCAGCCGGAGCCTCTCCGCATGAATGATTCTGGTCTCTCCCTGGGAAAGCGCCCCGCAAACCGCCAGCGCCGGAACCAGATCGTTTATCTGAGAAGCGTCGATCACCGTTCCGCGCAAGCCACCAAAGGGCTTATCCGCGTTTGGATTCCGGGCGGTGAGCACATCCCCCTCCCAGCGGGTATGCAGGCCGAACGCCTCAAAGCAGGAAACACAGGCCTTATCTCCCTGAACAGAATCTTTCTGAAGGCCATGAAGGCGCACCGCTTTTCCCTCCGGCGACAGAGCTGCCATGGAGAGAAAAAAAGCGGCCTGGGACCAATCGCCTTCCACTCTGTAGTCTCCACCTGTATAGGCTTGACCGCCGGGCACTCTCCAACCCTGTTCCGTTTCCCTGCAATCTATTCCAAACGCTCCGAGAACCGCCAGGGTAAGTTGTACATACCCTTTGGACTCCAAGGGAGAAGTAAGAACGATCTCACTTTCTCCTTCCAGCAAAGGTAAAGCAAACAGCAGACCGCTGACAAACTGAGAGCTGATATTCCCCGGCACTCGGAACACACCGGGTTCCAGCTTACCGGAAAGCTTTAAGGGAAGGTTTTTCTCCGCTTTTTCTTCCAGAGGGCAATAGCTCACTCCATGCTGGGGCAAAAGCTCCTGATAAACAGACATGGGACGTTCAGGAAGTCTGCCGCTTCCTGTAAAGAGCCACTCTCCGCCTAAGGCTGCCGCCACAGGCGTGACAAACCGCAGCGTATTGCCGGATTCCAGACAATGGATCTCATTGCCGTTTCCGGGATGAAGCGCCGCTTTCTGAAACAAAACCTGCTTCTTCTCTTCTTCATAAACGGCCTGTGCCCCCAGCCCGCGGATAGCATTCAGCATAGCTTCCATATCCTTGCTTTTGTCGATTGGGAACACTTTTCCCACCGCTCCGGAAAGAGCCGCACAAAGCAAGGCGCGGTGAGCGGCGCTTTTGCTGGGAGGAAGAACGATATCCCCGCCGGAAAAGCTTTTTCCGTATACTACCACAAGTACACTTCCTTTCAGGCAGAGTCAGCCGACTTCCCGTTTGATTTGCGCAGCAGTCTGTAACAGCGCTTTCAGCCGCTGCTCATCTTTGTCCGCAATGGCGCCGCGAAACGCGCCGATATTTTGAATCAGCTCGTCCAGTTCCGATAAAAGCTCCTCCCGATTATCCAGAAACAGGCGGCTCCACAGTGCATCGTTGATATTGGCCACCCTGGAAACGTCCCGGTAGCTTCCGGCGGAAAAGCCTTTATGCTCCCGGCAGCGGGGGCTCATCACATAGGAGCAGGCCAGCACATGAGGAAGCTGAGAAGTGAATGCGATCACCCTGTCATGCTGCTCCGGCGTGGTCATAACCACCTGCCCGAAGCCCATTTGCCGGGCAAGTGAAGCAATTTCATCTACCGCCCATTCCGGCGCTCCGCAGGGAGCAATAAGATAAGAAGCCCCCAGAAAAATACCGGCGTCGCTGGCGGAAAAACCGCTCAGCTCCTTTCCCGCCATGGGGTGCCCCGCCACAAATACATACTGCCCGGTTCCCCGCAGCCGTTCCATGCCGGAACAGATCTCTCCCTTGATCCCGCAGGCATCGGTGAGAATACAGCCCTCTTTCAGTTCCGGGCCGTGTTTTTCTGCAAATTCCAGCGCGTTTTCCGGATAGACACAGAGATAGACAATATCGGCGGTGCGTAAATCTTCAAAGCCCGCCTTGCCGTCAATGGCCCCACAGGAGCAGGCATCCAGCAAAACATCCTCGCAAAGATCCATGCCCAGCACGGTGTGTTCCGTATTGAGTTTCAGCGCTTTGGCAACAGAGCCGCCGATCAGTCCCAGCCCTACGATCACAATTTTTTTGCTCATAGCTCCTGCACCATGGAGGAAACCTTTGTGACCTTCTGCGCCAAAGCGTCAAACTGAGCGGGTGTAATGGACTGCGCGCCATCGCACAAAGCGTGGCTGGGATCGTTGTGCACCTCGATAATTAAACCGTCCGCGCCCACTGCCGCCGCAGCGATCGCCAGAGGCTCGATCAGCCAGTTGATGCCGGAAGCATGGCTGGGGTCTACAATGACCGGCAGGTAAGAAAGACGCTTCAAAACAGGAATAGCGGAAATATCCAGAGTATTCCGGGTAATGGTCTCATAGGTTCTGATGCCCCGTTCACAGAGAATAACCTGCTCATTTCCCTCTGCCATAATGTATTCGGCGCTCATCAGCAGCTCTTCAATGGTGCTTGCCAGGCCGCGCTTGAGCAGAATGGGCTTGCGCAGCTTTCCAAGCTGCTTCAGAAGCTCAAAATTCTGCATATTTCTGGCCCCGACCTGAATGACGTCCACGTCCTCAAACAGCGGCAAATGCTCTATGCTCATGATCTCCGTAACAATGGGCAGGCCTGTTTTTTTCTTTGCCTCAGACAGCAGCTTCAACCCCTCATCCTTCATTCCCTGGAAGGAGTAGGGGGAGGTGCGGGGCTTGAAGGCGCCGCCCCGCAGGAAGGTTGCCCCGGAATTCTTCACGCTTTCCGCTACAGAGCAGATCTGCTCTTTACTTTCCACAGAGCATGGCCCAGCGATCAGCGCCAGGCCTCCCCCTCCGATCCTGGCTCCACAGGGCAGTGTGACCGCCGTATCGTCCGGATGAAATTTCCGGTTTGCTTTCTTATAAGGCTCCTGTACGCGCTTTACGCTTTCCACAAAATCCTGGGCCTGGATATACTCGCTGTCGATCACGGTAGTATCTCCGATCAGGCCCAGCACGGTGCTGTGGGTGCCGATCCAGGTATTTACCTGTACATCATATTCCGATGTAAGCTTTTTGACGAAGGAATCTACCAGCTCCTGCTTTTGGTTTGGCGGTAATACAATAATCATCGTTTTCCCGTCCTTTCGCCAGATGGTTTGCCCATGCATATAA
>CAMVYG010000241.1 GCA_947171615.1 uncultured Clostridia bacterium | reverse complement strand
TTATAGAATTATAAAAACTGCTGTTGACTATTGCAGGTTCTTATGTTATATTGAAAATACAGAAACAATTTATTTTAAGGAGGAATCTTGTATGAAGTTGAAAAAATTTGTCTCAGTCTCTCTTGCCGCCGCTTTGCTGGCGTGCTCCCTCACTGTGTCCGCCAGTGCGAATACGGTAGACAGGGACTATGCGTTCTACGACATTGCCGCGTCCTCATGGGTAAGTACAGGTACCGCAAAGAAAGATACCGTTTCTGAGGTATATGCGGCACCTACAGATTCTCCCAATGGAACCACCCTGGTCAAAACCTATTGTAATGTGGGGGGCAGCGCTGCGGATAAAACCACGTATGGAACCGCATATCTGACAAACGGCTATAAATATGCCATCAATAACTATGTGTATGAAGACGGCGATAAGTATAACGGACAAGTCACCATGTGGCTTAAGATGACTCCGGAGGCCGGGCGGGGCAGGCTGCGCGGCGTGTGGAGCCCGGATTTCACCCCTGAAAGCGGCGTTATTTACGTTTGATCTCTTTACTCTGAAGATTTGGGAGGCTGCTGCAATGAAAAAATCAGGATATGTTTTGGCGCCGCTGTGCCTGTGCCTGCTGCTTTGCTCCTGTGCGCCTATGAGATCCAACAGTGAGCTGGCGGCTTCCTCCAGGGCGATGGAAAGCGCTCCCTCCGCCGGGATATCCTCCCCGGTGGAGCAGAGCTCACAGTCGGGAGCCTCCATGCCGGAAGCCTCCGCCTCCGCCGGAGAGCTGGGAACCGTGGAGCTGGACCCCCGGGATGTGGGAACCCTCCGCTATCATGTTTTGGAGATGCGGTATGGGGAAAGCATGGAGGAGCTGGGGATCCCGCTGGAAAGCCTCTCTACGGACAACCTGGAGGGGCGTGACAGCGGCGCGCTGCTGCTGATCTTAAGGCTGGAGAATGTGGATTATCCCATGGATGACCTCATGCTGGATGAGGAGGGACGCACCCTGGTCAACAGCCTGCATCTGTATCCTTCGGAAACGATCGATCAGGGGACAGAGGTGCAGCCGTGGGCGGACAGTCATGATCCGCTTTACTTTGACCGGAGCCCGCAGGAGGAAAAGAAATATTTTGCGCTTCCCGCGCCGGAGCCGGGGCAGTACTCGGAGGAATTTCAGATGGCCTGGGGCTTGAGCGCCGAATATACAGAGCAGCTGAAAAATGACGGGCTGGAACTGGTGTATACGATGTCTGGGCTGGAGCAGGGCGTCAACCAGGTTTGCCGGATGAAGCTTCACTGGGCCGATGTGCTGCGGGGTGGGGCGTAAAATGAAGCGGGTGTTTCGCATGGAGCTGCGCAAGGCTCTGCACGGCCGGTTTTTCCCGGCGGCAGTCTGCTGTGGGCTTTTGTTTGCCGTTCTCAATTCCATTGACCGCGTCAGTCAGCACTATTCCGGCACAGGCTTCCTCGGTATGGTGGACGCCGCAGAGCGGATGGGGTATGTGAAATACCCCATTACGCCAACTACTCCTTATAGCGAGTGGCTGGGTGGGGCGTATACCCTGGGAGCTACACTGTTTTTTACCCTGCTGCCGCTGCTGGCGGTTTTGCCCTATGGACATTCCTTTTCCGAAGAGCTGCGAAGCGGGTACTTGAAAATGGTTGTTCCCAGATGCGGAAGAAAGCGTTATTTTCTGGCCAAGGCGGGAGCCTCCTTTTTATCCGGCGGACTGGCGGTAGTGATCCCGTTGGCGGCAAGCTTTCTGTTTGGTTTTCTCATTTTTCCGGCGGCCAAGCCCAATGTGATCTATAATCAGTATTTTCCCTTTGGACATGCCAACATGCTGGCGGGGCTGGTACATACCCATCCGCTCCTTTATATGCTGCTTTATCTGGGGATCGATTTTGTGTTTGCCGGGCTGTTTGCCTGCCTTTCCGTCAGTTCGGTGTTTTTCTTTCGGCAGCGGCTGGCTTCCATCATACTTCCGTTTCTTTTTCTGCTGGGGTGCGACATGCTGCGGAATTTTGGAGCGTATGTCACCTATGTGGAGATTTCGCCCATGAAGCTGATGCGCGCGGTGCCGCTGGTGAATTTTACAAAGGGGCCGGTGCTTCTCGGGTGGCTGTGCCTGTTTGTACTGCTGACGCTGCCGCTGATCCTGTACCGGGGGTGCAAGCATGAAATTTTTTAACCTGTTCCGGTATGATCTGCGGCGAAGCAGGCTTTTCAGCCCCGGAAGGATAGCCGTGACGGCTGGGCTCTTTTCTTTTCTGTTTCTCTGCTTCTGCGTGGATGTGTTCCAGGGCTTTTACTTTGAGCTGAAAAGTTTTTGGGAGATCAATTCCCTTTCTCTTTCCTTTGGAGACGTTTTGCTCAGCAAAACGGGGGGGATCCTTCCCCTTAATGCCCAGAGCCAATCGTTTTTATTTCCCACGGAGTGGCTGGCGATCCAGATGCTGCTGTGCTATTTTACGCTGGGATATATGCAGGAGGATTTCACCCGCGGCGGAGCTCAGGTGATTACCCGCATGGGCAGCAAAACTCTTTGGTGGCTTTCAAAATGCCTGTGGAATGTTTGCTCGGTCACGCTCTTTTTCTGCCTGGGGTACGGGATACTGTTTCTTCTGACGGTTCTGACAGGGAAATCACCGGCTTTTACGCTGAATCCTTCTGTGTTTGCGTTCTATTTTTCCTGTTCGCTTCCCGAAACCGGCGCTGCTCAGAGCGAGCTTTTTCTGGCTCTCTGTGTTTTGCCCTGGCTGACCGCGGCGGCGGTCAATCTGGTGCAGATGGCTCTCACGATTTTTTTGAAGCCTGCGTATGCTTATTTTGCCACCGGCTGCTGGCTGATTGTAGGCGTATATTACGCCCATGCCCTTCTGCTGCCCAATTACGGGCTGTCTGTCCGGAGTGGGGCGGTGGGGGTTTATGGTTTTCAAAGTGTTACCGGCGTTTTGCTTTGCCTGGGGACCATGGCTTTGGCTGTAGCGGCGGGAGCTTTGGGACTGCGCAGAAAAGATATGATAGCCAGGGCATGAGGGGAGGAAACGGCCTATGGAAATTTCAGTAGATCATGTGACAAAAAGGTTTGGCCCCACCACCGTGATCGATGAGGTATCTCTGGAGCTTCACGGCGGCAGGGTATATGGCTTTCAGGGAATCAACGGCTCCGGTAAAACCATGTTGATGCGCCTGATCTCCGGGTTGATTTATCCTTCGGAGGGAACTATTACGGTAAACGGAAAGATCCTGGGCGGGGAAAACAGTTTTCCGGAAAGCATGGGCCTTTTGATCGAAAGCCCGTCTTTTTTAGGAAGCTATACAGGGCTTCAGAATTTGGAGCTTTTGGCGGGAATTCGGAAGTGCGCCGGAAAAAAAGAAATAGAGCATGCCCTGGAGCGGGTGGGGCTGGATCCGGCCGATCCCAGAAAGTACAGAAAATATTCTCTGGGAATGAAGCAGCGATTGGGAATTGCCTGCGCCATTATGGAAAAGCCGGAGCTGCTCATTTTGGATGAACCGGTAAACGCGCTGGATGAAGACGGAATTGCCCTGGTGCGGGAGATCGTATCGCAGGAAAAGCGGCGCGGCGCCTGCGTGCTTCTTTCCTGCCATGATTTTGAGGAGCTTTCTTATAT
>CAMVYG010000240.1 GCA_947171615.1 uncultured Clostridia bacterium | reverse complement strand
CATCCGCTCCATTGCCCACCGGGCAGCTTCGTCCTTGGGACAGATCTTTTCAGTCGCCAGGGTAAACCACATTCGAGCCAGGGTCAGCAGCACATTTCTTTCATCGCCTTTTAGATACTTCAACAGTCCCGGCAGGGAATAGGCGATGGCCTTTCGCACATCTTCTTTTGAGATGGGCGGGATCAGCGCTTCAGCCGGTTTCCCGTACAATACTTCACTATGCTGACGTGCCTGCCAGAGCAAAATTGTAAAATCGAAATCATAACAGGCTTCCGGCAGCATGCCCACTTCCAATTTGTCTCGCAGCCATTCTCCGTACAGATAATCATATTTGGGCGGAAACTGCCACGGTACAATGTCCTTTTGATTGACTACAGTTACCTCTAAAGGGCGTTTGTCCGTATTTCCTACTCTGCCGGACACAGTGAGTAAGCCTGAAGTAAGCTGTTTCCTTGCATTCTGTGAAAGACTTTGATCGGTAACGATCAATAAATCTATATCGCTGTTCGGGTGCAGACCGCCTAAAACAGCGGAACCATAAAGATAGATACCCAGTATGTTTTCAGAAAGCAAATTTTTTGCAATCTGAATTGTCTGGATTATCTGCATGTTTCTGTTTTCTCTATCCACACCGTTTCCCCCCGATCTTGTCTATTCTGAGGCTTATAAAAATATTTATAATAAAATCTCCCTGTGCTCCCGGGCGGAGCGATAAGCCGCCAGCATCAGCTCTACGGTGTCGGTCACGCCGGGAATATCGTTTCGGAAGGGCGTTCCTTCCAGAACAGACCGGTAAAAATCCGCAATGCACAGGCTGTGGCTTTGTCCCCAGTAAGCCTTTCCGGTAGTGGGGGAAAGAGGCTGGGGCAGCTGGTGAAATTCTCTGCCGCCATTTTTCCAGCGCAGGGAAACCTCCTGCTCCTCCATGCGAACCGTGCCGTTTTCACAGACAAGCTCCACCAGCACCGGGGAATCGGTGCAGTGGGCGGTGGTGGCAAAAAAGACGGCCGGACTTCCGCTGAAATCAATATGAGCCTCCAGCATGTCTTCCACCTCGATCACACCCTTCAGGTGGTGGTTTGTCATGGTGGCGTCTATAGAGGCGGCCCGGCCTAAAAACTGACCTAAAAGATCCAGCGTGTGGATAGACTGATTGATCAGCACGCCGCCGCCTTCTGTTTCCAGGCTGCCCCGCCAGCCGCTTTCCGTATAGTAGGGAGCGTCTCTGTGCCAGGTGACAAAAGCTCTGGCGCCCAAGGGCTTTCCCAGTCTGCCGGAAGCAAGAAGCTCTTTTAAAAGCCCTACGCTGGGGTTATAGCGGTTTTGGAAGCAAACGCCTACCGGCACTTTTTCTCCCAGCTTTTGAAATTCCTCCCATTGGGCTTCATTGATCACAGGGGGTTTTTCGGTAAAGACGGCAATGCCCCGCTCCGCAGCCATTGCCGCCATGGGCGTGTGCAGCGCATGTGGGGTGCAAAGGTGAAGAACGTCTATTTTCTCCTGCTGTAAAAGCTCCTCCAAAGAGGAGTAAGCAGTTCCGCCATAGGTATCTGCCATGGCCTTTGCCCGTTCCGGGCGAATATCGCAGAAGGCCCGAAGCTCTGCGGTGGCCTGCTGATGCAGGGCGGCCGCATGTACCTGGGCAATGCCGCCGCAGCCGGCGATAGCACATTTCAACCGCCTCATATCGCCAGCTCCTTTGCCTCTGGGATTTCCTGCAAAATTTCCCGCAGAGAGGTGAGAGCCAGCTTCCAGGCGCTTTTCCCGTCCAGCGCAGAATTCCTTTTCTGCGGGTCTGTTTCCAGCGCCGCAAGTCCCACAAAATCGGTGAGGTGGGGCTCCAGAGAAAGGAAGCCCCGCCAACCGCTGTGAAGGAGATCGGCAAGGATCTTTTTGATCTGCCCGTCTCCCTGTCCGGCAGGAACGATTTTCTTTTCAAGGCGCAGCGCGTCCTTGACGTGAATATATTCCAGATAGGGCAAAAGGCTTTCGTAGGCGGAAAGAGTGTCCTGTCCCACTTCCACAAAATTGGCAAAGTCAAATACTGCTCTGAAGTGCGGGCCGGAAAAGGCCTGCATCAGCTCCAGGCAGCGGGGAGCGGTATCGCCGTAGATCCCTTTTTCATTTTCGTGGAGCAGCACGGAATCCCACCGGGCCGCTTCTTCGACCATGGCGTTCATTCTTTCAAACACTTTGCCTTTATATTCCTCCGGGGCTTTTCCGGCAGGCATATAAAAGCTGAACATGCGCAGATAGGGGGCATTCAGCTCCTTTTGAATTTCCAGGGTGCGCTTCAGTTTTTCCAGGTGAGGGGCAAATTCCTCTTCGATGGAGATTTTGCCGATGGGAGAGCCAATAGAGGAAACGGAAACCCCGGAACTCTGAAGCTTTTCCCGTACCTCCCGCAGCTTTTCAGGGGAAAGCTCGGAAATATTTATGCCGTCAACGCCCCGGATCTCTATGTAGGAAAGTCCGAATTCCCGGACAGCGGCAAGCTGCTCGTCAAATACCGGGGAAATCTCATCGGAGAAACCGGATAATGCCAATTTTTTCATAGCTTCAGTATGTGCCTTCCGTAGAGAAGGTGATCTCCTTTCCTTCTTTTTTCCGGGAGCTGTCCCGGCGCTTTTGCAGCTCCCTGAGGAACAGATCCTCATCAAAGGGGATCTCTACCGGATGATGGAGCCAGCCGGAAAGATGCATGGCGTTGGAAAGGGTCAGGCCACGCAGGCCTTCCCGCCCTTCTGCCACCAGGGGCGTGCCGTGCAGGATATTTCCCGCAAAGGCGTTTAATACCCCCACATGCTGGGGGTTTTCCCCGTCGGTCTCCACGGTGATCTTCTCGCACTCCGGCGCGGCGAAGCCTTCCCTGGAGGTGCGGCAGAATTCCCGTTCTTCAGTCTTCAGCCGCCAGAGGGTAAGAGTATCGTTTTCGCACACCAGCTTTCCCCTGGTGCCGGTTACTTCAAAGCGGTTGGTTCCGGGTGCGTCCCCGGTGGTGGTGACAAATACTCCGGTAGCGCCGTTTTCAAATTCCAGGTAGGCGGTCACATCATCTTCTACCTCGATATCGTGCCATTTTCCTTCATGGCAGAAGGCCTGCACAGTTTTGGGCAGACCACAGATCCATTGCAGCAGATCCAGCTGATGAGGGCACTGGTTTAAGAGCACGCCGCCGCCCTCGCCGTCCCAGGTGGCCCGCCAGTCTCCGGAATCGTAATAGATCTGGGTGCGGTACCAATCGGTGATGATCCAGTTGACCCGTTTCAGCTCTCCCAGTTCTCCGCCCTGTACCAGCTCGTGCATTTTGCGGTAAAGGCAGTTGGTGCGCTGATTAAACATCATGGCAAAGACCTTACCGCTTTCTTCGGCAGCCCGGTTCATTTCCCGAACGGCCTTGGTGTAGACACCGGCAGGCTTTTCGCACAGCACATGAAGCCCGGCTTTGAAGGCTTCCTGGGCCAGAACGGGGTGCTGGTAGTGGGGGGTGGCGATCAGCACCGAATCGCACAGGCCGCTTTGGATCAGTTCGCTGCCTTCCGTAAAAATCGGCGTACCCTCCGGCAGCGTCTCTTTGGCCCATGCTCTGCGATTTTCCCGCCGGTCCGCCACCGCCGCAATTTTGATTTCA
>CAMVYG010000239.1 GCA_947171615.1 uncultured Clostridia bacterium | reverse complement strand
CTTATAGTATGATGCAGTAAACCAGCCGATGGAAACGATGCGGCTGAATAAAAAAGAGAAGGAAGATGTAACATGAAAAAATGGTTAGCAGGTTTACTGGCAATTTTGTTGGTGCTTTCTGTTTTTGCAGGCTGCGGGGATAAGCCCTCCTCCAGTGCGCCGCAGGCAGAAGGCTCAAAGCCGGAGGATAAACCTCAGAGCACCACACAACAGGAGGAAGAGCCCTATCTGGTCAGAGTGATGAATATTCACTCCGCTAAAACAGAGGACTGTGAAGAGGTTGCCGCTTATATCAATACCCTGACAAAGGATATTGGCGTAGAGGTTGAGATCATCGGAGATATGACCTCTGAGCAGATCAATCTCGCCTTGACCTCCGGCGAAAAAATGGATCTGTTTTCCGCGTTCCCCTGGGTCGCGTCGATTACAAATCTGGTGTCCAATGGTCAGGTGCTTCCGCTCAACGATCTGCTGGATGCACAGGGCAAGGATATCCGTGATTCTATCAGCGAAGCAGACTGGAGATGCGTGACCTTTGGCGGGCAGATCTATGGTGTTCCCGTCAATAATGATAAGGCGCAGAGCAGAGCCCTTCAGATGCGCAAGGAGTATGTGGATCAGTTGGGGATCGATTATGAAAACATCAAGACAATGGACGATGTTGAGGCTGTTTTGAGAACTGTAAAGGAAAAGCTGCCCGATGTGTATCCTTTGGTGAGCGCAGGCGGCGACATTGGGTGCATTCTGCCGATAGACAGCTTGTCTGATGATTTGGGCGTACTTGAGGACGTTACAAAGGATGATACCACTGTTGTCAACCTGTACGAAACCAAGTCCTTTGAAGAGTACGCCAACCGGATGCATCGTTGGTATCAGGATGGGCTGATCATGCCTGACGCCACCAGCAACACCTCTTCCATTGAGCAGCTTTTGGGAGCCGGAACAGGCTTTGCAGGACTTGTTCCCTCTAAGCCCGGAGCAGTTTTGCAGGCAAGCCGTGAGGCTGGCGCCGAGTTGGTTCAGAGCCAGCTGGTAGCCCCTATCTCTGTTACAGGCATGGTTGCTACGCCCTTCTGCATTGCCGCCAGCTGTGAGAACCCTGAAAAGGCTATGGAGCTGCTGAACCTGATGTACACCGATCACGATGTTTCCAATGCGTTTATCTATGGCTTGGAAGGAAAGCATTACGAATATGTGGATCGTGAGCACGATGTGTTGGATTACCCGGAGGGCATTACTACAGAAAACACCGGTTACTCGGTGCTTGGGTGGTCTTGGCCCAACCAGCAGGTAGGTTCTATCTGGAACGGCGATGACTATGACGTTTGGGAGCAGCTCGCTGCCTTTAATGCCAATGCTACCGCTTCTCCCGCCAAGGGCTTTGTCTGGGATAACAGCAAGGTGCTAAATGAAGTCACTGCCTGCCAGAACGTAATCAGTCAGTATAGAGCCGGTTTGCAGTGCGGTATGCTGGACCCCGCTGAGACGCTCCCCAAAATGAATCAGGAGCTGAAGGACGCCGGGATCGATACCATTATCCAGGAAAAGCAGAGCCAGCTTGACGCATGGCTCGCAGCACAGTAATACAGCAGGAAGAAAAATGGAGTGGAAGTGGTCAGCCACTTCCACTCATTTTTTCAAAAAGGAGAGCTTATGAAAAACAAGACTGCCCGAAAAGGTAAGTTTTTCCGATATTTTCCGCTTTATCTGATGATGCTGCCGGGCGCGATTTATCTGATCGTCAATAACTACATTCCTATGACCGGGATCGTCATGGCCTTTAAGCGGTATAATTTTAAAACGGGGATCTATTTCAGCCCCAATATAGGCTTTGATAATTTTAAATTTCTGTTCAAAACAAAGGACGCCTGGATCATTACCCGGAATACCATCGGATACAATCTGGTCTTTATCGTCCTGGGCACTTTTTTAGCCATTACAGTGGCGATCCTTCTCAATGAAATCACTTCAAAGAGAGCCAAAAAGCTGTATCAAACGGTGATTTTGGTTCCCTTCCTGATCTCCATTGTGATCGTGAGTTATCTGGTCTATGCCTTTTTGAACACGGAGAACGGATTTATCAACAACGGAATTCTGAAGCCGCTGGGAATGGAGCCTATCAGCTGGTATTCCACCCCAAAATACTGGCCCTTTATTCTGGTGATCGTAAATATCTGGAAGGGTCTGGGATATAACTGCATCCTGTACTACGCCACTCTGGTAGGAATAGACCGGGAGTTGTATGAGGCCGCGGTGATCGATGGGGCCTCCCGCTGGGCACAGATCAAATACATCACCCTTCCCGGGCTGAAAGGTACGATTATCATTTTAACATTGATGAGCATCAGTAAGATCTTCTATTCGGATTTCGGCCTGTTCTATCAGGTTCCCATGAATCAGGGGGTGCTCCTTGATGTGACGAACACCATAGACACCTATGTTTACAGAGGATTGATGCAATCCTCCAACTTGGGCATGACGGCGGCTGCCGGTCTGTACCAATCCTTTGTGGGATTTGTGCTGGTGGTCAGCGCCAATCTGATCGTCAGAAAGATCGATTCGGAAAGTGCGCTTTTCTAAAACCGCAGCAGCGTGAAACAGCACTTCACAGCCGCGAGTTCCGGAGAAAGGATTGTTTTTAAGAATGGTTGAAAAAAATAAAGGATTTCAGATAGCCGCCCATATTGTGATGATACTGCTGACATTGTTCTGTCTTCTGCCTTTTGTGCTTCTGGTCATTTCCTCCCTTACCGATGAGACAACGCTGATCAGGAATGGATACTCATTTTTCCCACAGCAGATCAGTCTGGATGCATATCGTTACCTGTTGGTGGATTCTACATCGATCGTGCGGGGATATGGGATCTCCGCCCTGGTCACTGTGGTGGGAACGGTCATCAATCTGTTGCTTACTGTGATGTTTGCCTATCCGCTGTCCCGAAAGGATCTGCCGAAAAGAAATTTCTTTTCCTTCTTTTTGTTTTTTACCATGCTCTTTAACGGCGGCCTGGTTCCCACTTATATCATGTGGACCAACACCTTCCACATTAAAAATACGCTTTTTGCCCTTCTGGTGCCGGGCTTGCTGATGGGCGCATTTAATGTTATCATGATGAGAACCTATATCAACGCCAATATTCCGGACGCGGTGATCGAAGCCTCCAGAATAGACGGCGCCGGGGAGTTCCGTGTGCTGTTCCAGGTGGTGCTGCCCATGTCGCTTCCCATTTTGGCTACGCTGGCTTTGCTTTCCGGTCTGGCTTATTGGAACGACTGGCTGAACGGCCTTTACTATATTACAGACACCAGACTTTACAATATTCAAGTGATCCTGAACCGCATGCTGACCAAAACGGAAATGATGAAGCAGGCGGCTACCACCGGCGCTTCCATGGGCCGCATGCCTGAAATTGGGATCAAAATGGCGGTGGCGGTTCTGGGAGCGCTGCCGATCCTTGTGGTATATCCGTTTTTCCAGAGATACTTTGTGAAAGGCATCGCCATTGGTGCTGTGAAAGGATGAGACGATGGAACTGTTTCAGTATGTGCAAATTGAGAGCGGCTGGACCAGGTTTGCAAACCTGTTGGGAGAGCGCCACATGGGCGGCGTGGTAATGGAGGGAGCAGTAGGCG
>CAMVYG010000238.1 GCA_947171615.1 uncultured Clostridia bacterium | reverse complement strand
GATCATTACCATCGCCATTCAGTCCTCCTCCGCCATGACGGTTATGCTGGTGGGCCTGGTGAATTCCGGCATTATGGAGCTCAGCCAGACTGTGGGAGTGATCATGGGCTCCAGTATTGGCACTACGCTGACGGCGTGGATCCTGAGCGCCACCGGTATTCAAAGCGACAGCTTCCTGCTGCGCATGCTGAAGCCGGAGTCTTTTTCTCCGCTGGTGGCTTTGATCGGTATTTTCCTGGTGATGGCCCACAAAGAGGGAAAAAAGCGGGATATCGGTACGATCCTGCTGGGTTTTTCCGTTTTGATGACGGGCATGACCTTTATGAGCGCCTCCGTCAGCCCATTGGCGGATATGCCCTTTTTCCAGGATATCCTTATCATGTTCAAAAATCCCCTGATGGGAATTTTGCTGGGTACTGTTGTGACCGGCGTGATCCAGAGCTCCGCCGCCTCCGTGGGTATTTTGCAGTCCCTCTCCATGACGGGCAGCATCACTTACGGCATGGCGATCCCCATTATCACCGGCCTCAATATCGGCACCTGTGTAACTGGGCTTTTGTCCAGCATTGGGGCCAATAAAAACGCAAAGCGCGTGGTGGCGGTCAGCATTTATTTCAAGGTGCTGGGCACGGTGATCTGCCTGTCCGCCTTTTATCTGCTCAACGCCGTGTTCCACTTTGAATTTGTGGATTCTCCCATCGGTACGCTGGGCATTGCCGTGGTACATACCCTGTTTAATGTGATCAACACTTTCATTCTGCTGCCCTTCTCCAAGCAGTTGGAAAAGCTGGCAAAGGTCACCATTCGGGACAAGAACACCAAGGAAGAGCTTTTGGACGAGCGCCTGCTGCTTTCTCCGGCTTTCGCTATTGTAGAGTGCCGGAACCTTGCGGTGCGCATGGCGAAAACAGCCAGAGACTCCATGTTGGCGGCCATTGGCCTTTTGGACGCTTATGACGCGAAAATCGCCGATTCCGTTACGGAGATGGAAAACGAGATCGATCTGTATGAGGACAAGCTGGGCACCTACCTGGTAAAGCTCAGCAGTAAAAACCTTTCCCACTCAGACAGCAACGAGGCAGCCGAGCTGCTTCACGCCATCGGCGATTTTGAGCGGATCGGAGACCACGCCGTGAATATTCTCCGGGTGGCCCAGGAGATCGAAGATAAAAAGCTTCGGTTCTCTGAAACGGCCCAGCGGGAGCTGGTGGTGATCACTCGGGCCATCGTGGATATCCTCAGCCTGACAGTGGAGGCCTTTGAAAAGGAAGACAGCGCCCTGGCGGGCAAGGTGGAGCCGCTGGAGCAGGTGATAGACGATTTGAAGCTGGAGCTGAAAAACCGGCATATCCGCAGGCTGCAGGACGGCCGCTGCACCATTGAGCTGGGCTTTATCCTCACCGATCTGCTGACAAATTACGAGCGGGTTTCCGACCACTGCTCCAATATCGCGGTAACTGTGATCCAGATCAAGGATTCCGTAATGGATACCCACGGCTATTTGAACCAGGTCAAAACCGAAGGCGGCGAGGAATTCACCCAGGCCTTTGACGCCTACCGGGAAACCTACCGGCTGCCGGAGCCCGGCCAGCCGAAGGATGAGTCCGGTGAGGATTGGGAAAACCGGCAGGAAAGCCTTTTCCCGGTTTCTTAAAACCGGATAGCCGCCTGGATTTGATTTTTTCAGGCGAAGAAGCCTGACTGGCAGGAAGCGGTTCTTAGCAGGGAAAGCCTGCAGAAACTACCGTGCAAAAGAAAAGGCCCTGAGCGTTTTACAGCTCAGGGCTTGTGCTTTTTGTAAATCAGACTACATAGATCCACACGGAATCCTGCCAGCGGTTTTTTGTCACGTTCCACCGACGGTACTGGAGCTTCTTGGTATAGGGCTCCAAGCGATATCTGATTTCAATGATGTCTTCCGCCTGAGGAGAAATACCGGCATCTGAATTGGCAGATACGGTAGGGGGAGTGGCGTCAACCTCTTCGGCAGCGGCGCCCGTTGCGGCGAATGCAGCCAGCAGGGAAGCGCACAGCAGCGCGCCCAGTATGTTTCTCAGCTTCATGAAAAAGCACTCCTATTCTGTGGAATCCCTCAGCGGAAATCCGCTTTCCAGCATCATTTCTCCCGATTTTTGAGAAATGCGGCAGGGAGGAAATTCATTTTCTACACTGTAAATCCAATAAAAGTCTCCGTCCGGCTCCAGATAGGCCATATCCGCAGTCATTTCACACCGCAGATCCTGCTTCGGCGGGTCTGAACCCGGCATAAAGACATAACGGTAGGAAAAGAACAGAGCGATCAATAAGAAGCAGAGCGTGAAGGCAACTGCCTGGCGTTCCTTTTTTGATCGTGGTTCATAATTTGCAATGACGTCAGCCCGCATTTGCAGAACACTTTGCTCCTTGGCAGATTCCACCAGCCCGGCCTTCGTTGCCGAAACATTCTCGGGATCCTGTGGAGAATTCGTGGTTTCCTTCAGCGTGCGAAGCAATGTATCAAGATACGCAATGCGCTCCTCGTCGGTTTTACACCAATTGGCCACCACCCTGTTGTCGCACTGAAGCTCCTGGGATTCTTCCAGATAGCGGGGGATAAGGTGGAGAAAAGGGTTCCACCAGAAGATGGCCCGCGCCAGGCAAAGCGCGAAACGCAGGGCAATATCGCCGTTTTTCCAATGGGTCAGCTCATGGCACAAAATGTAACGCAGCTCTACGTCGTTGTAAGACCTGGCCGGCAGCAGCACCCTGGGATACCGCAGGCCGCAGACCTGAGGGACGGCAATCAACTCGTCCTGTAAAACACGCACTTTTTTGATTTTCATTTCTTTACACAGAGAAATCGCGATATCATAGGCGTTTCCACTGGAAACTTCTTCGTAAAGCTCCAGGCCGCGAATCATAGAACGGTATTTTGTAAAGAAACGAAATAACAAAAATGCCGCTACAACGATCCATACCACCATAATCACCGTCATGGGAAGAATACGGAAAAGAGGATCGGCGCTGTCGGCGGCAGAAACGGACACACGGCGAATCAGGAACGAATAGGCATTGGCGTAAATGCCATTCCGAAAAGAAAGGGGCTGTGTGAAGCCGGAAAATTCCAAAGGGAAAAAGCAGCGAAACACACAACCCAGCAGCAGGAAATACAAAGCGACAGTATTATACCGCCAAAAGCTCCGTATCGTTTTTCGGCACAACATCATACTTCCAAGAAGCAGGCCGCTCCACACTACTGACGTCAGCAACGAATAGAATGAAAGTTCCAATCAGTTTCACTTCTTCCGCCCCTGAATTTCTTTCTTCTTGGCTTCGATCACTTTCACCATTTCGTCCAGAGCCTCCATGCTGGTAGCGCCTACTACAATAGCGGCCGCCATACGGCTGGGAACGGCAACTTTCTCTTCCTTGGCCTGGAGCGCGGCGATCTCTATCTGCATAATGGCGTAATCTTCACGGGTGAGAGTCGGGGCAAAGGTACGGCCCAGCTTCCGGGAATTCAGATAGAACCCGGCAACCTCCAGAGCGCCTTTATCCAGCAGAGAGTTTACCAGAATGTGGATGGAATTGGGCTTCCAGGAACACTTCTGCTTCGAAGCGGCCTCCAGAATCTCAGAACGGGCCAGAGCAATAT
>CAMVYG010000237.1 GCA_947171615.1 uncultured Clostridia bacterium | reverse complement strand
CTAAGGAGTTTCCCACGGCCCGCAGCAGCGAGGCGTAATAATTGTAAAGGAAGGTGGCGGCAATGCCCCAGAATATTACCCACACATATTCCCGCATCAGGGGATAGACCTTTATCGGGACGGAAAGCGCCTTCAAAATTTCTTCCAAAAAGAGAAAAGCGGCGGTATTGAGTAGCAGGGTAAGGCCGGAAATCAAAAGGAACGAAACAAAACGGTCAGACCGCAGCTGTTCCAGATCTCCCGCGCCGTAACGCATGGAAAAAATAGCGCCGCTGCCCAGGCAAAGCCCCAGTAAAATAGAGGTTAGAAAGGTCATCAGCGTATAGGCGGAGCCCACAGCCGCCAGAGCATTTGCGCCCAGAAAGCGGCCCACGATCAAAGTGTCTGCCACATTGTAAAACTGCTGAAGCAGATTCCCGCAGATCATAGGCAGGGCAAAGCGCAGCATAGTCTTTGTAACAGATCCCTGAGTCAGGTCATAACGCGCCATGGGTCACAATGCTCCTCTCGTAAAAATCTGGGCTAAGAAGCATCATACCCTAAAATTCCGGTTCCGTCAAATACTCTGTTTCATTTCTGGATTTGCCAATGTGCCAGGTTGGGAAGCAGCGCTTCAAGATGCGTGCGCACCTGCTCCGGAGGCCACGCCTCGGTTGCCATATGCCCAACGAGAAAATCCGTCAATTCCTCAAGGCTTGCATAGACAAATTTTCCATCGACATAACACCATTTGCAGTATTCTTCATTGAATGCGCCATCTGTCTCCCGGCTGATCGTTGTGTCATCCAGCGGCATTCCGCAGCATTGGCAAATCAGGCTTCTGGGAGAGCCCAAAAGAGTATTGATGGAAACGTCAAACAGCTTTGACAACAGCTTCAGGGTTTCCACATTGGGTACAGTCTCTCCGGTTTCCCAGCGGGACACAGCCTGGCGGGTCACGCAAACCTTTTCCGCAAGCTGATCCTGTGACATTCCTTTCTTTGTCCGAAGCTCAAAAAGAATTTCTTTTGTTTCCATAATCGTGCACTTCCTTTCGTTAGAGGTTTTGAAATTTGATTTTCTACAGGTATCGTACCACCACTGTGGAGAAAAAACAAGCAACCTGCTGTTGCTGCCGTAAACTATAATTTAGCAGTAAACTAAATGTAGGGACCGGCCTCCGGACGGTCCGTTGGTTTACTGATTCAGCTGTCAGAAAAGGGACTTTAGCTATTAGAAAGGGCATTGTGTTAAACTGCAATTTAGCAACCCCGCAGCTTTTTGCGAATCGTGAGCAAGGAACTGCCCGCATTGTCACACAAATATGAAGGATTTGTTAAAAGTCAAATTTTTCTAAAAACCTATTGACTTTTCCTGACCATGTAGCTAAAATATGTTTAGCACTCAGGGGCAAGGAGTGCTAAAACTCCCCTGAGAGAGCTGAGGGAACGGCAGACGCCGTCTGCTTCAGCATAAAGAAGGTAATTCTCTTTTTCGCGCGGTTTCGTGCGGTTTTAGCCCTCTTCCCCGAGGAGAGCGAAAACACTTGAGTTTTTTTATCGGGGAGAAAGGAACGGCCCTGAAAACGGAAAATCAAATGGGCCAAGGGTGTGCGTTTATGACCATTAAGCCACTGTTAGACAGAGTTTTGATCAAGGCTGAGGAAGCGGAAGAGACCACGAAAAGCGGCATTGTGCTGGCTGCAAAGTCTCAGGAAAAGCCCCAGATCGCCCGCGTGATCGCGGTAGGCCCCGGCGGCGAGGTAGACGGCAAGGAGATCAAAATGTACCTGAAGGAAGGCGACCGCGTGATCTCCGCCAAATACAGCGGCACGGAAGTGAAGATCGATGGGGAAGAGTATACCATCGTAAAGCAGTCCGATATTCTGGCTGTTGTGGAGTAAGCTTATAAAAGCTTTTTGAGTTTTTATCATTCAAGTATTTTTTAGAAAGGATCGATAAACTATGGCAAAGCAGATCATTTACGGCGAGGACGCACGCAAGGCTCTTTTGAGCGGCGTGAACCAGCTTGCCGATACGGTAAAAATCACCCTGGGGCCCAAGGGCCGCAATGTGGTGCTGGATAAGAAATTCGGCGCTCCCCTGATCACCAACGACGGTGTGACCATCGCCAAGGAGGTAGAGCTGGAGGATCCCTATGAGAATATGGGCGCGCAGCTGGTGAAGGAAGTCGCCACCAAGACCAACGATATTGCCGGTGACGGCACCACCACTGCTACTCTGCTGGCACAGGCTCTGGTACGTGAGGGCATGAAGAATGTTACCGCAGGCGCGAACCCCATGGTTCTGCGTAAGGGTGTGCAGAAGGCTACCGAGGCAGCGGTAGAGGCTATTGAGAAGAATTCTCATAAGGTTTCCGGCACCAAGGATATCGCTCGTGTAGCGGCTGTTTCTTCTTCCAGTGATGAGATCGGCACGCTGATTGCCGAGGCTATGGAGAAGGTTACTTCCGACGGTGTGATCACTGTAGAGGAATCCAAAACTGCCGAGACCTACAGCGAAGTGGTAGAGGGCATGATGTTCGACCGCGGCTATGTGACTCCCTATATGGCTACCGATACGGATAAGATGGTGGCCGACCTGGACGATCCCTACATTCTCATTACCGATAAGAAGATCAGCAATATTCAGGAGATCCTGCCCCTTCTGGAGCAGGTGGTACAGTCCGGTAAGAAGCTGCTGATCATTGCTGAGGATATCGAAGGCGAGGCTCTGACCACCCTGATCCTCAATAAGCTTCGCGGCACCTTTACCTGTGTAGCCGTTAAGGCTCCCGGCTTCGGCGACCGCAGAAAGGAAATGCTGCTGGATATCGCTACCCTTACCGGCGGCCAGGTCATTTCCGAGGAAGTGGGTCTGGAGCTGAAGGACGCCCAGGTCTCCCAGCTGGGCCGTGCCCGTCAGGTCAAGGTGGATAAGGAAAATACCATCATTGTAGACGGTGCTGGAAACTCCGCTGATATTAAGGCCCGTGTTGGCCAGATCCGTGCCCAGATCGAAACCACTACCTCTGATTTCGATCGGGAAAAGCTGCAGGAGCGCCTTGCCAAGCTGGCTGGCGGTGTAGCTGTGATCAAGGTTGGCGCTGCCACCGAGATCGAAATGAAGGAAAAGAAGCTTCGCATTGAGGATGCTCTGGCCGCTACCAAGGCAGCTGTGGAAGAGGGCATCGTGGCAGGCGGCGGTACGGCCTGCATCGACGCGATCCCCGCTGTGAAGGCCTATGTGGATTCTGCTGAAGGCGATGAGAAGACCGGTGCCGCTATTGTGCTGAAGGCTCTGGAGGAGCCGGTACGTCAGATCGCCGCCAATGCCGGTATTGAGGGCTCCGTGATCGTAGAGCAGCTCAAGGCGAAGAATAAGGTGGGCTATGGCTACAATGCTTTGACCGGTGAATTCCAGGATATGGTCAAGTCCGGTATTGTAGATCCCACCAAGGTGACCCGTTCCGCTTTGCAGAACGCTTCTTCTGTGGCCTCCACCATTCTGACTACAGAGTCTCTGGTGGCGGATATCAAGGAGCCCGCTCCCGCTCCGGCCCCTGCCGCACCTGATATGTATTAATTCAGTCGTTAGCGTCTAGTTCTTAGCAAAGAGAGTCTAGAAAACAAAAAATGAACCACCGGTGGGTTTGGCCACGGTGG
>CAMVYG010000236.1 GCA_947171615.1 uncultured Clostridia bacterium | reverse complement strand
AATCAAAGCTGCCACCAGAGGAAACAGTATCAACGCCTGAAAGATCACCTCGGTATATCCGCTCATCTTTTAGAACCCCCTTCCTTTCTCAGCCTTGTTTCAAAAGCCTGGGTGACGCCAGTCTTAGCTTCTTTGATATAAATAAGCGTTTCCAATCTTTCCCACAAGCTTCAAAACCCCAAGAGAAAACAATACATTTACTGATGTAGAAGCTCTTTTAGGAGAAAAACGAAGGGCTTTGGCATAGTCCTTCACTGTAAATTCTTCCGGTAAAGTTTCTGGAATCAGCGCAAAATAATCTCCGGGAGAACAAAGCCAAACCTCCTCCAACAAATCCACCGGCAATCTTTCATACCGAGTAGAGCCGCGCTTTCCGTCCTCACTCCATCCGTTTTTCAGCCGATATTCCTCCAGCTCCAAAAGCAGCACACAAAAACGAAGCCCTTCTCTTCCCAGCCACGGTTTGAGCTTATAGAGCTCCAGCAAAATCTCCGCAGCGCAGCCCCGCTTTGGGCTTTTCCTTTTTGGAGAGGACGTGCCATCCTCTTCCAGCCAGGAAAGCCATTTTACCGCCGGAACAGGATAAATCACCGTGACAGGCCCCTCCGGCAAAAAAGCGTCCAGCTTTCCCCGCAGGCGGTCAAACCCGCGGGTCTGAATCTCAAAGATACCTTTTTCATTCCGAATATCCGCCACATAAGAGCCTACACGAATTTCGTGGTGATCCTCACAAGGGTCAAAGTAGTGCTTCAGCACTGCATGGAGCGTTTTTTCCCCCAAGGTGCCGATTCCCCGGGTTTGCCGCTCAATTTCCATCACCTTTTGACAAGCCAGTAAAAACGCGGTTTTATCCATTTGGGGAGTCCTTTTCCTGTTCCATTTCCTCCAAATGGAACAACCGGGCAAAGTTATCGTATAAAATGTGGCGGTTTTCCTCTTCACTCAACTCCAGCGCAAAAAAGCGTTCCACCTCTTTTACTGGATTCCACATGGGAAAATCAGTTCCGAACATGGTATGCTCCACACCAAAATGCTCGATGCTTTTCCGAGCCTCTTCCTTTGTGAGCGCGAAAAGGGAACTGGAGGTATCTACATATACATTTGTTCCTCTTAATATTCTGCGGGCCTCCTCCCACTCAGTATACCCCCCCAAATGCGCAGCAATACAGGTGAGCTCCGGCAGCTTTTCCAACACGTTCATCAATCTGCGGGGGGAAGAAAAATCCATGCGGCTGTCTCCCATATGAAATAATATGGGAAGTCCCCGCCGATCTGCTTCCTTATAAAAAGAAAACATTTTTTCATCGTCAATAAAAAATTTCTGAAAATCCGGGTGCAGCTTGATTCCCTTCAAGCCCCGCCGCTGGATATCATCGAGCTCCGCAGTCATATCCTCTATCTCCTGATGCCAGGCGGCAAGGCCGATAAACTGCGGGTATTCCCCGCACTTTTTTTCAATAAACTCATTGATAGAACGCACCTGTTCCACCTTTGTAGCCACAGAACAGACCAGAAAGCGGTCTATTCCAGCCGCTTTACCCTGCTCCGCCAGCACGTGGGGCAATCCCACATTCAGCATATCCATATGATAAAAATCCCCTACAGAAACTGTAGCCTTCTCTGCAATTTTCCCGGGATAAATGTGGGCGTGCGTATCTGCGGCACGGTAAAAAATTCCACGATGTGTAACTGACAAGCTCATCCTTCCTTTCCAATAGTGTCCCGCTGTGCCTTAGAAAAAACACAGCCGCAATAATTCTGGCGATACAAAGAGTATTCCCTGGAAAGCTCGATAGATCGCTTATAGCCTTCCTTTTTCTTAAAATCAGCAGGCAGATGCACTACACCTATCTCTTTTCCGATTTCTTCCCCGATTTGGTTTAAGAGCTCTACGTTTTTCAGAGGACTGATCGAGAGCGTTGTGGTAAAATAGTCAAATCCATGGCGTTTAGCCTCCTGCGCCGCTCGCTTCAAACGAAGACGAAAGCAGCGTTCGCACCGCGCCCCGCCTTCCGGTTCCCGCTCCAGGCCCCTGGCTGCCGCTGAAAATTCCTCCCCTTCATATTCACAGGGTAGCAGTGTTACAGGATTCTCCAGAGGCATTGCGGAAAGCAGTTTGCTCAATTCAGTCCTTCTCTTTTCATATTCGGCCTCCGGACTGATATTGGGATTATAATAAAGAACAAAAATGGAAAAATAGTGAGAAAGATATTCCAGCACATAGCTGGAACAGGGAGCACAGCACACATGAAGCAGTAAAGTTGGGCGTTTGCCACTTTGTTCGATCTTCTGCAAAAGGGCGTCAAGCTCTTTGCTGTAATTTCTTTTTCCTGTACCCATAGCGCTGTTCCTCTCTTTGAAAAACTGCCTCATTTTAGCATAGATCCCCTTGAATTGCAAGCAAACGCCCTGTAAGCGGTTGACAGGAAAAACGAAACAGGATATCATAGAATTCACAAAACAATCTCAGGAAAAGGAACCCTCATGAATCTTACCTTCCTGCTCTCTAATCCGTTGATCAATGTCAGCGTTGTGGCCTGGTTCAGCGCTCAGCTGATCAAAACGCTGATCGATGCGTTAAAGCACAAGCAGTTTGACCGCCGCCGTCTGGCGGGAGCTGGGGGAATGCCAAGCTCTCATTCCGCCGTCACCTGCTCTGTGCTTTTGACAGCTTACTATCAGTACGGTTTTGAATCCCCTGTATTCGCTCTCGCTTTTGTTCTGGCTCTGATCGTGATGTACGATGCCACCGGCGTGCGATGGGCTGCCGGACTTCACGCCAAAGCAATCAACCATATTGTGGAGTATCTGGAACAGAACGACGGCGAGGTAGATAAAAAAGCCCTGCAGGATATGATCCCCCGCCTAAACGAATCCTTAGGGCATCGGCAAATTGAAGTTGCCTGCGGCGCTCTTCTTGGGTTCACTATTGCTATGATCGCTCACTTTTTTCTGTAACACAATTGGAAAGCACGGAAAGGCCTTGTCCCGTTTCATTGGGAACAAAGCCTTTCTTTTTTACCTGTCTTTTTATTGAGCATCTTCTCGCACAGCCTGTTGAAGCAGAGGAAGACTGCACAGCCCCTCTTTTTGCCAACGACAGCCGCCGCACACTGCTTGAAATTCCTCCTCGTTCAGTAAAGAAAGAAGGCTTTTCGCCTGTTCCCAGGTTAATTTCTCACCGGGAAGCAGCTGCAAAACCCGAAGCGCCGCCTGGTCTCTCTTTTCCACGTCTTCGGTACTCAGCGCGCAGCCGTTTTCTGCTGTCCTGTTTGGACAGGCAGAACAAACTTCATCCGCACCTGCAAAAACAGTCAAAGTTTCCCCAGCCTTCAGGGCTTTGATAAGCTGCGTCATTTTTTGAGTGAAGCTCTCGCTGTAGCCATGCCCGGAAAACAGCGCAGTACAAAACAGATGATGCCCCCGCAGCTTCATTCACCCACCAACCTTGCTTTTTTCAGGCTGTATTTAACAGCTTCTGCCACCAGGTAAGCCACCGCTACGGAAATCACATCCTTTAGAAGATAAGGAGCGGATGCTAAAAGAAAGGCCTGCCAGGGAGAAATTGCGGAAATCAAGGCAAATTGGAGCGCACCGCATAAATGGCAGACCCCCAGGCCGACAATCGCCATGATCACCACAAAAAAACG
>CAMVYG010000235.1 GCA_947171615.1 uncultured Clostridia bacterium | reverse complement strand
ATGAATCCATTGGGTATCTATATATCATTCTAAAGGAATCTACGATTACCTCTCTTTACAAGGAATTGGAGACGGAAGATTCCCATTATTTCATTGTAAATAGAAGTGGCGAAATTGTTTCTGCCAGCGCAAAAGAGCTGTTGCTTGAAAGTGGTTTTGAAGAGAAATTAAAGGATTCCCCTTTTCAGCAATATCGCGCCCATTGGGATAATCAGAATTGCCTGGTCACCGCAAGACCGCTTGCATATCCGGGGCTTTCTCTGATCAATGTTCATCAGAATACTTATTTGAAGCGGGCGTCCGGAGCGTTGGTTCTTGGCAGCGGCAGTATTTTTTTAATTATTTTTCTGATATTAATTATCAATATACATGTTCTCTGTAAGCAGTTTGTTTCCCCGTTGGAATATCTGGCCGGTTATATGCAAAGGGTAAAGCTTCCATCTCCGATGCCGGTAGAACTCAATACCGATACAAGCTGTGATGAATTAGACCAGCTGAATTTCCATTTTAACAAGATGCTTTCTCAGCTGCAGGTCACTTTTGATACTTTGCAGCGCAGTGAAAAGAAGAAGCGGGAAATGGAGCTGGCTTTATTACAAAATCAGATCAGGCCGCATTTTCTTTATAACGCTTTAGATGCTATTTATGTTCTGAATTCCCTTCAGGAGTATGAAAGCGCTTCCGAAGCAACCCTGGCTTTAGCGGACTTTTACAGATCAACTTTGGCCTGCGGTATGGAAATCATCACCTTGCGGCAGGAAATAGCCATTGTCCAAAATTATCTTATTATTCAGGAATTCCGCTTTCCCGGCATTTTTCTGGTATCTTTTCAAGTTCCGCCGGATTTCATGGATTTTACGATACCTAAGCTTACCATCCAGCACGGTTTGAAGGACAAAAGCAAAAAGCTGTATATTACGATTACGGCACAGGACAGGGAAGACTATATTGACTTGTCGGTTATCGATTGCAAGGCGCCGGGGGATGCCCTGCAAGCCGGAACCGAATTTGGCTTTGGGCTGAATAATATAAATGCCCGTATCAGATTATATTATGGCGCGGAGTGCGGTGTAACGGCGAAATATACGGCGGACGGCAAATTTATTACCACAATAAAATTGCGTAAAAAATGTATGGGAGAAGAATAAAATGGGAAATTTGATTCGCTGTGTGGCAGTTGATGATGAAATTCTGTTTTTGAAATACTTGCAAAAGGCGATCAAGTGGGAAAGCCATGGCTTTGAGCTGTCCGCTGTATGCGAGACTTCTTTGGACGCATTGCAAATGATAGAAAAATTCCGACCGGAAATTCTTTTGCTGGATATTAATATGCCCAATATAGATGGCTTTTCTCTGTTGCATAAACTGCAAAGTAAGCCATACTTTTCTGAAATTCATTGCGTGATTATAAGCGCCTATCAAACCTTTGAATATGCTCATAAAGCTCTTCGGTTGTCGGTGGACGACTATTTGTGCAAGCCCTGCAAAAAAGAGGATCTGCTGAACTGTCTATTGTCGGTTCGGGATAAAATTTTACAGTCAAATCCGCCGCCGGAGCTTTCCGGCAATTTTTCACACTATAAATCCATTTTAAGCGCGGATATTTCCGCCCGGCACTTAACGCGTTCCAAGCTGCTTTTACGGGATATCATTTTATATTTGACGGCGCATTATGCGGAAAAATTGAGCTGCGAAGCTGTGGCGGAGCATTTTTATATTTCTTCCAGCTATTTAAAGAAAATACTTGCCCAGGAGGCAGGTTCCTCCTTTACCAGCGTCGTTGAAGAAATAAGGCTGGAAAAGGCTTGTGAATTGTTGGCTTCAAATCAATATTATATTGCAAATATCGCAGAAATGGTCGGGTATCATGATCCCGCTTATTTTACCAAGGTTTTTAAGAAAAAATATCGAATGACGCCTACTCAATATGCGTTGGTAAAGCAAAATCACAGAGGAGACATTCCCACCGCAAAATAGAAAATCCCTGTTTCAATTTTTTGCAGAGAAAAACGCCGGCTGTTATGCCGGCGTTTCCGTGTTTGATTTGCGATTGCGGAAGGAAAAAGCTCTTAATAGCCTGAAAGCGGCTCAGAGATCCGTTATCACAAAGATATCAGCTAAACACCTTTTCCGTGTTTTTTACCCGAAGCAGCAGGGTCAAGAGCATGGCGGCGGCGGTGAGGGCCGCAAGGATCAGGTAAAAGGACTGTATCCCGATGCGGTCCAAAATGGCGCCGCCCAGATTCTGCATGAGGATCACGCCCAGGTTGTTGATGGAATTTACTACGGAAATTCCGGTTACGGTAAGCTCCGCCGCCACAAGATTCCGCACCATCTTCAGAATAAGCATCATAAAGAGAGTGGCGCCGATTGCTTTCAAAAGGATCATGACCGTCACCACCACCCAGGCAGAGGAGGAAAGGCCATAACAGATAAATTGCACCACGTTGATGGCACAGCAGATCAGCAGCAGAGTTTTTCCGGAGAAGCGGTCCATAAATTTGTTGGAAAAGAGAATGATGGGAATCTCCACCAGTGTTCCCACAGAAAGCACCGTGCCCACCGCGCCGGTGGGTACGCCCATGGTATCCAGCAGGAAAGCAGCGTAATTAAAATTTACGCCGGAGCTGCTGTAAAAGAGAAAGGTGATCAGTAAAAACAGCAGAAATTGGGGGTTCTTCAAAAAAGAGGAAAGGGGAGGCTTCTTTTGTTCTTCTTTGGGTTCCGGCAGAATGGGATCTTCCGCTCCGGCAAGGCCCAGCGCAGCCAGCAGCGTGGAGAGAAACACCAGGAAAAACAAGACGAAGGGCGGGAAATGCTGCACCGCAAGCCCCGCGGCCTGGGCGCCCAGCGCATAGCCAAAGGTTCCCCAGACCCGAAGAACTCCATAGCGGAATTTTGTGGCGGAGGCCAGCCGTTCACAGGCGGGCAGGGCGGAATTCAGAAAGGACATTAAAAGCCCCTCCAGCAGAAAGAGGGCCCACACCTGTCTGCACCCGGAAAAGACCAGCGCTAAAATACCCATGCCTATCAGCAGCCCGGCGCTGACCAGCCGGGATCTCCCGGTACGGTCACAGAGAAAACCGGCTGCCGGAACCATAAAAAAGGAAAAGATGCCGGAAGAGGAAATGATAAAGGACATTTCGCTTCCGGTCTTTCCGAGATCGGTGAGATATACGGACAGCACCGAAACAAAGGAGGCCATGGCAAAGTAGGCGCAGAAATAGATCAATACGTAGCTGAAATAGCTGCCCTTAAAGCGGCGGAACAAAGCGGAGGAACGCAAGGAAAGAACCACCTTCCGAATTTAGTTGTTAGCTTTTATCAAAGTTGTTAGAGAAGGACGAGGGCGTTTTCGTTATTCATTTAGGGCCAGGCTTGTGCTAAATTATAATTTATCAATCATTACTTACTGTCATTCTGAGCCGACTGGAAGGAGGCGAAGAATCTCGGTTATTGCTCAGCCAGCGAAAATGCCTTTCTCCAAATAACCAACAGCTATTTTTCTCCATTGAAAAACTGGCGGAAGCGTTTGCTGACTTCGGATTTTTTGGCGTGGGAGATTGGAACGGTAACGCCGGTATCCATAGTAATGGTGTATTGCCCAAGGGAAGCGATATGCATAATATTAATAAGGAAAAAGGCATGGGTGCGTACAAAC
>CAMVYG010000234.1 GCA_947171615.1 uncultured Clostridia bacterium | reverse complement strand
GGCGCGGCACCCAAGGTAGCGCAGATCGCCAGAGAGCAGGGCGCCTTGACGGTTGGTATTGTCACGAAGCCCTTTGCCTTTGAAGGCCGCAGACGCATGGAGCAGGCCGAGGAAGGCATTGCCGCCCTGCGTGAGCATGTGGACTCCCTGGTGGTGATCCCCAACGAGCGCCTGAAGCTGGTAAGCGATGAGCGCATTACTTTGGCCAATGCCTTTATGATCGCAGACGATGTGCTGCGCCAGGGCGTACAGAGCATTTCAGACCTGATCCAGCTGCCCGGTATCGTCAACCTGGATTTTGAGGACGTAAAGTCCGTTATGCAGGACGCCGGCTACGCTCATATGGGCGTAGGCCACGCCAGCGGCAAGGACAAGGCGGAGCAGGCGGCTATGGCGGCCGTTTCCAGCCCTCTGCTGGAAACCAAGATCGCCGGAGCCAGAGGCGTTATTATTAATATTACCTCTTCTCCTGATATTGCTTTGGACGAGATCGATACCGCTTCTCAGATCGTCACCGAGCGCGCTCATGAGGATGCGAATATTATCTGGGGCGCTACCTTTGATGAGTCCATGGAAGATGAAATGACTGTTACCGTAATTGCCACCGGTTTTGACGGCATGAACGGCGAACGTGCCAGAAGCAATCTGGATCTGGTGGATCTGGAAGACGATGATTTTCTCAGCAGTTCTTCCACTCCTTCTGTTTCTTCTTCTGCCCGCGCGGAAGAACCCAGAGTGGATCCGGCCGTGATCGATGATGATGATACGTTTACAGATATCATGTCTATCTTTAACCGTAAATAAGCAGGAACTGTGTGGTTTGCCGAAAGCAAAAAGTGAAAGGGGACGCTGCGCCTTGCGGTGTCTCTTTTTTTGCAGGAAAGTCTTTTTGGGTCAGAAGATCATATATTTTTCAGGAGGTACATAGCATGAGCGGTAAAATTCAGGGAGTACATCACATTGCCATTAAACCCACTGCGGAGCAGTATGAAAAGACGGTGGATTTTTACACCCGTCTGCTTGGCATGAAAATTATTCGGCAGTGGGGAGACCCGGAGCGCCCTTGTTTGATGGTGTCCTGCGGGGATAACAGCTGCATGGAGATTTTGGGAAATGACACGGAGCTTTTGCCCGGCGGCCCGCTGGCCCATATTGCCTTTGCCACGGATCGGGTAGACGAGCTTGTGGAGGTAATTAGAAAAGAGGGCTATGAGATCACCGATGAGCCGAAAGATGCCGATTTGAACGGCTTAAAAATCCGCATTGCTTTCCTGTACGGCCCAACTCACGAGCATATTGAGCTGTTTTGGGAAAAGGGAGAGTAAGCGTTTTCCGTGAACAAACCAGAGGTGAGGAAACAGCTATGAAAGAAATCAAACTGAATACCGCTGAATTAGCGGAAAAGGCTGCTTCTCTCCGGGCCGGACAGCGGGTGCTGCTTTCCGGTACGGCCTACACTTCCCGGGACGCCGCCCACAGGAGGATCACGGAGCTGCTGGAACGGGGAGAGGAGTTTCCCTACGATTTGCGGGGTGCGGCTATTTATTATGCCGGGCCTACCCCTGCGCCGGAGGGGCTTCCCATCGGCTCCTGCGGCCCCACCACCAGCGGCAGAATGGATCCTTATACCCCGCGTTTTCTGGATCTGGGGCTAAAATGTATGATCGGTAAGGGAAAGCGCAGCGCAGAGGTGATAGAGGCCATAAAGCGGAACGGGGCCGTGTATCTCTGTGCTATCGGCGGAGCGGGAGCGCTGGCGGCGCAGTGTATTGAAAAAGCGGAGGTCATTGCTTTTGAAGACTTGGGCTGCGAATCGGTAAAACGCCTGACGCTGCGGGACTTTCCCCTGATCGTAGCCATAGACAGTACCGGGGAGAGCATTCTGCTTTAAAAAATTGCGAATAGACCGGTCAAGCGGGCCGAAAGGCCCGTGTTTTTTATCTTTTAACTTGAAAGGTATGAAAGCTTATGTTTGATGCATTGATGAGGCTGCTGGTGAAGGATTACGATCAGACCGAACGGCCCGAGATACGGGAGAAAAGCGGGCGCGCGGCAGGAGCGGTGGGAATTGCCACCAATCTTCTGCTGTTTCTGGTCAAGCTTGTCGCCGGGCTTTTTTCTCACAGTGTGGCGATCCTGGCGGACGCTATTAACAATCTGACGGATTCCGGCTCTTCCGTGATCATGCTGGTGGGGTTTAAGCTGGCGGGAAAACCGGCAGACGAAAAGCACCCCTTCGGCCATGCCAGAATAGAATATCTCTCCGGCGTGATCGTTTCCTTTATCGTGCTGTTTTTAGGACTTCAGCTGGGTATGACCTCGGTAGAAAAGATCCTGTCTCCGGAAGCGGCGGATTTTTCCCTTTTGACCTTTGGGATCCTGGCTGCTTCTATATTGATCAAGCTCTGGCAGTTTTTCTTTTACCGGAGCGTGGGGAAAAAGCTTCACTCCGAAGCCATTTTCGCCACCTCTGCCGACAGCCGCAACGCTGCCATTACCACGACAGTGGTGTTGGCCGGCGCGGTGTTTACGCGGTTTACAAATCTGAATTTGGACGGCTTTTTGGGGCTGGTTGTAGCTGTGTTCATTGTGGTTTCCGGCGTGAAGCTTATCATGGAAACAGGAAATCCCCTGCTGGGCGTGGCTCCGGACCCGGAGCTGGTGCGCTCTATTTATACAAAGATCCTGTCCTATGACGGCGTGATCGGCCTGCATGATCTTGCGGTTCACAATTATGGGGCGGGCCGGTGCTTTGCTTCCGTTCACTGTGAGGTACCTGCCGAAGAGGATATCTTAAAAAGCCACGATATCATTGACAATATTGAACGGGATTTTCTCACGGAGGAAAACATTCATCTGGTGATCCATCTGGATCCTGTCATTACCGGAGATGAACGCACCAATGCGCTGCACCGGCAGGTAGAGGATTGCATGAAAGCTCTGTACCCCCAGGTATCCATTCATGACTTCCGGGTGGTTTGGGGGGTTACCCACTCCAATGTGGTTTTTGATATTGCCGCGCCCTTCTCCATGAAAGAAAGCGACAGTGAAATTATCCAGAAGGCTTCCGCTGAGATCGAGAAGCTGGATCCGACCTACCGCTCTGTTCTTACTGTGGATCGGGAAGGTGTGATCAATTCGCTGGAAAGCTGAAACCGATAAAGAAAAATTCCGCAAATAACAAAAAAGCAAGACAGCCACAGCGGTTGTCTTGCTTTTTTGTTGGGAGAACGAATATCTCAGCTTTTTCTCCAGGCCTGGGGAACAAAGAGCATCAGCACCGGGAACAGTTCCAACCTGCCGGCCAGCATGTTGAAGGAAAGAATCAGCTTACTGAACCCTGAAAAGTGAGCATAGTTGCTCATGGGGCCTACCAGATCCATACCGGGGCCGATGTTGTTGAGGCAGGCCAGTACAGCGGTTACATTGGTCTCTACGGAGCATTCATCTACAGAGATCAGCAGAATGGAAAGAATAGCGGTAAGGGCATATACGGCAAGGTAGCTGTAGGTGTTCTGGATCACGTCTTCACTGACTACCTGATCGTCCATGTGCACCACCGAAACAGACCGGGGCAGCAGCATTCGTTTGACGCTTCGTTTGCTGGCCTTAAACATCAAAAGAACCCGGGCAGCCTTGATACCGCCGCCGGTACAACCTGCA
>CAMVYG010000233.1 GCA_947171615.1 uncultured Clostridia bacterium | reverse complement strand
TCCGCCATTGAGCACATTGCCTATGACGGAGAAAATATGAGCCGCTGCGGCGACGTGGTGGTGGTTTCCGTGAACCATCGGCTGAATCTGCTGGGCTATCTGGATCTGGAGCCCTTTGGCGAGAAATATAAAAATTCCTGCAACGCAGGCAATGCCGATCTGGTAGCCGCTTTGCAGTGGATTCAGGAGAATATAGAGAATTTCGGCGGCGATCCCGGCAATGTTACCCTGTTCGGGCAGTCAGGCGGCGGAATGAAGGTGTGGACCTTAATGCAGACCCCCTCGGCGGACGGCCTGTTCCACAAGGGCATTGTGCAGAGCGGGGTGATCGAGGGCTTTGGGGACGAGCAGAAGCCGGACGGCAGAAAGATCGTTTCCGCCATGCTTCAGGAACTGGGCCTGACCGACCAGGATGTAAGCCAGCTGGAGACCCTGCCCTATGCTTCTTTGGCGGCGGCCTATGAAAAAGTGGCTCCCGGCTTGCAGCGGCAGGGCATTTACGTAGGGAATACCCCCGCGCCCAACGATTTTTATGTGGGAGATCCCAGAGTAGTGGGCTTTACAGAGCACGCCAAAACCATTCCCGTGATGGTGGGAACTGTGTTTGGGGAATTTGCCTTTGCCCCGGGGATTCCCACCCGAAATGATTTGACCGGGGAGGAAAAAACCGCCCTGATAGAGAAAAAGTATGGTGAGGGAAGTGAAGAGCTGATCCGGTTGTTCCGAAAGGCCTGGCCGGAAAAGGACCTCACCACACTGCTTACCCTGGATTCTCTGTTCCGCGCCCCTTCTCAGGACTTTATTGAAAAGAAGGCCGTTCACCCGGAAAGTCCCACCTTCTCCTATCTCTTTGCCTATGAGCCGCCCTATGAAGGGGGAAAAACGGCATGGCACTGCGCGGAGATCCCCTTTGTGTTTCACAACACCTGTCTGACGCCTGTTTTCAATGAACCCGGCGTTACCGACCGGTTGGAGGAGCAGATGTTTGGCGCCTGGATCGCCTTTGCGGAAAACGGCGCTCCCGGCTGTCCCGCTTTGCCGGACTGGCCCGCCTGTGAGCCTGGGAAGGAGCAGGTGATGGTGTTTGACCGGGAATGCAGCCTGCGGGAGAATTTTGACAAGGAGCTTATTGCGCTGCACAAAAAGCTTGCCCCGCCCTTCTTCTTTGCGGCAGAGGACGAGCCCATCCAGCATTGATTTTCTTCCCACCGAAAACGCTGGACTTTTTGGGAAGTTGTGATATACTGGATGGTGGATAGACAACCGCAGGCGGTTGTCTTGAGAGAACTCCTGAAGCGCGAAACGCTTCTCTTTTGCTTCGCAAAAGCACCGGACTTCTCAAATCAGAAAACGCACAGATGCAGCGCGAATCTGTTTTGCTAATCGAGAAAGGGAAGTGGTCATCAATATGACAAAGCTGTTAGTGAGCCTTCTTATAGCCCTGTGTCTGCTCCTTCCGGTTTTTTCCGGCTGCGGCGGCAAGGAGGATAAAAAGGAAAATCCCTCCAGCGCATCTTCCTCTTTGCTGGTGCGCGCCACGCCGTCTCCCGTGCCGGTTCAGAAAGCGAAGGCTGTGCGGGTCAAGGCAGACGATGGCCTGAATATCCGCTCCGCTCCTTCCACAGAAGGGGAAATTCTGGGCTTGGCGGAAAATAACAGTTTTCTTCCCCTGTTGGTCGATACGGCGGCGGATGGCTGGTATCAGGTGGAGTATGAGGGGAAAACTGCTTATGTGTCCGCTGAGTTTGCGGAGATAAAGGAAATTACGCTGAATGAGTATAATAAGTTGAGATCCGGCAATTTGTCGTCGCAAAGCTCCTCAGAGCCGGTGGATGATGATCCGGGCCGAAAGCCGACTTCCTCTCTGTCTTCCCAGGCTCCCCTGCAAAGCTCCTCTCAGACATCTTCCGGAGCAGCGAAATCGTCAAAGGATATCCACGATGAAGACGGTGAATAATTTCCATTAAAAGATTTTTATAAGGTCGGAGCGGGTTTCTGCTTTCGGCCTTTTTCTTGGCAGAAATCTGTCTCAGTAAGGAAAGGAGAAGCTCGTGAATATTTTGATCATAGGCGGCGGTCAGTTGGGAAGAAAGACCGCAGAGATTTTGGATCTGGCTGGCCACACGGTAGAGGTTCTGGACGAAAGCGGGGAGAACTTACCCTTGCTCAGCCCCGATTTCGGCGGCGTGACCTCTGTAGGGTTTCCAATGGATATCAAAAGTCTGCGGGAAACCGGGATAGAGGGCTGTGACGCAGTGGCGGTGGTCACGGCAGACGACAACTTAAATATCACAGTGGGGCAGATCGCCAAAAACTTCTTTGGCGTTCCCCAAGTGATCGCAAGAATTTCCGATCCTCAGCGGGAAACCGTATTTGAGAGCTTTGGCCTGCAAACCGTGTGCCCTACCAATATGGCGGGGGAAAAATTGGCGGCGGCTCTGACCGGCCCCTGGCAGGACAGGCAGATCACCCTTGGCACGGCAACCGTGTCTTTTCAGGTGCGGAAGGTGGAAAAGAAGCTGTTTGGCCGAACCACCGATGATCTGGAGACCCCGGACGGAGAAGGTGTGCTGGGCGTGGTGAAAGAGGATGGTTCTTTTCTGCTTCTGGAGCACGGCGCACAGCTTCCTTTAGATGCCGGAGACTCTGTGGTTTACAGCCGAAAGATCGACTGATATCGGCTGCAACCACCGGCACAAATTCCGAAAAAAGGAATGGATGATTTTTATGAGAATGATCGTAATGGGCGGGGGAAAGACCGGCTGGAATCTGGCCCGCACCTTGCTGGAAAAAAGATATGAGGTCAGCGTGATCGAAAAGGACAGAGTCCGCTGCCAAAAATTGGCGGACGATCTGGACGCTACCATCTGCCGGGGAGACGGCACGAATATTTCCGTCCTGGAAGCGGCGGGGACTATGGAAGCAGACTGCTTTATGGCGGTAACAGGCGAGGATCAGGATAATCTGGTGGCGGCCCAGCTGGCCCGAAAGTATTTCCGAACGAAAAAGGTGATCGCCAGGGTGAACGATCCCCGGAATGTGGATACATTTCGCCTGCTGGGAATAGATAATATTGTTTGCAGCGCGGATATTCTGACCAGAATGATCGAGCAGGAGGCGGATCAGGCCCATATGCACCTGATCGCCACTTTGAATCAGGGGAAGGCCGGTATTTGTTCTATTACTTTACCGGAAAACTCCGCTTTGGATGGAGTTGCTCTGCGGGATGTGAAATTCCCGGAGGGCGCGCTGGTGATCTCCGCAATACGCGGCGGCGAGCTGACGATCCCCAATGGTTCTACCGTGCTGCAAAAGGGAGACGAGCTGGTGGCTGTTGTGGGAGAAAGAAACCAGAAGGCATTGGTAAAAGCTCTTTCGGCAGAAAAATAACCACCAGATAGCAACCGCTTACTGTCATTGCCGAGCAGAAGATCCTTCGGATCTTCTCGAGGAATCTCGGCAGCAGCAGCCAACGGGTACAAAGCCCTTGCCCTTTCTAACAACTAATAACTAACAGCTAACGACCGGTTTATGCAGCGCTTTCAAAAAATACTAAAAATAGTAATGATTCCTACTTTACAAATAAAGAAGCTTGTGTTATACTGAGCCTCGTAAGGTAAAAAGGCTTCAAAACAAATTTTTAAGGCATCCCGTGCAAAAAATCGTGTGCAGATTAT
>CAMVYG010000232.1 GCA_947171615.1 uncultured Clostridia bacterium | reverse complement strand
TGCCTATATTATATAGGGAAACCCTTTCTTTCAGTTTTATATTTCGGGATTTTTATACAATAATGGAGGCTTTTTCATGAATTACAAACTGTCCGTACCTCAGATCAAAGAAGCCATTCAGGATAAGCTGGCCCATGCCTTCGGCGTTTCTTTGGAAAACGCCACCAACGAAGAATACTACAAATCTGTAGTACTCATCATCAGGGAGCTTCTCACCAAAGGCCGCGCCGAGTTTGTGGCAAACGCTGAAAAGACCAAGACTAAGCAGGTCTATTACCTGTGCATGGAATTTCTGCTGGGCCGTTCCCTGCGCAACAGCCTGTTCAATCTGGGGCTGGAGGATAATTTCAGAAAAGCCCTGGCCGATTTTGATATCAAGCTGGATCAGCTTTACGAGCAGGAACCGGACGCGGGTTTAGGCAACGGCGGCCTGGGCCGTTTGGCTGCCTGCTTTTTAGACGGCCTTGCCACCCAAGGCTATCCCGCCATGGGCTATTCCCTGCGGTATGAATACGGTATCTTCCGGCAGAAGCTGGTAGACGGCTGGCAGATTGAGCTGCCTGATTTCTGGCTGCCCGGCGGCTCCGTCTGGCTCCAGGAGGTGCCGGAAAACTCCGTAGAGGTTCGGTTTGACGGCCACATCGAAGAACAGTGGCACGAGCAGTATCATTCCATTCGCCACAGAGACTATACCTCCGTCACTGCCGTACCCTATGATCTGTGCGTGGCCGGCATGGACGGCAAGGGCGTCAGCCTTCTGCGGATCTGGAAAGCGGAAAACAATAAATTTGATATGAGCCTCTTTAACGGTGGAAATTATATGCGGGCCATGGAGCAGCAGGCCATGGCAGAAGTCATCACAAAGGTGCTGTATCCCGAGGATAACCATACCGACGGCAAGCTTCTGCGCCTTTCTCAGCAATATTTCCTGGTATCCGCCTCCATTCAGGACATCATTCGCCGCCATTTATTTGCCCACAGCAGTCTGGACGATCTGCCGGAGCTTGCAGCGATTCATCTGAACGATACCCACCCCGTTCTGGCCATTCCGGAAATGATGCGGGTCATGCTGGACGAATGCGGCTACGGCTGGGAAGCGGCCTGGGATATTGTAAAGCGCACCGTCGCCTATACCAACCACACCGTCATGAGCGAGGCGCTGGAATCCTGGAGCAGCGACCTGTTCCGTATGCGTCTGCCCCGAATTTACCAAATCGTGGAGGAGATCGACCGCCGCTTCTGGGAGGAAATGCGCCGAAAGGGCGTAGACGAATCAAAAATCTACCGCATGGCCCCTATCAGCGACGGGTATGTGAAAATGGCGAATCTGGCCGTGATCGGCTCCCACAATGTCAACGGTGTTTCCGCTCTGCACAGCGAGATCTTAAAGGACAGCGTGTTCCACGACTTCTATGAGGAAATGCCTCAAAAATTCACAAACGTCACCAACGGCATTGCCCACCGCCGCTGGCTGAACCAGTCCAACCCCGAGCTTGCCTCTCTGCTGACGGAACTGATTGGGAAGGACTATCTCTATGACGCCGACAAGCTTGCCGGCCTGCTGAAGTATCAGAATGACGCCGCCGTGCTGGACCGTCTGCAAAAAATCAAGCATTCCAACAAGGAGCGGCTTGCCCATTACCTGAAAAAGACCCAGGGAGAAATCGTGGACCCCGATTCCATCTTTGACGTGCAGGTCAAGCGGCTTCACGAATACAAGCGCCAGCATATGAACGCCCTGAATATTCTTGCCACCTATCAGTGGCTGCGGGAAAACCCCAATGCCGATTTTACACCCCACACCTATTTCTTCGGGGCAAAGGCCGCGCCCGGCTACTATTTTGCCAAGCAGATCATTCAGTTTATCGCCGCGCTGGCAAAGAAAATCAACGCCGACGAGCGGGTCAATAAGAAGCTGAAGATCGTGTTTGTGGAAAATTACTGCGTCACCTGGGCGGAGCTGCTTACCCCCGCCGCCGAGATCAGCGAGCAGATCTCCCTGGCAGGTACGGAAGCCTCCGGCACCAGCAATATGAAATTTATGATCAACGGCGCTGTGACCTTAGGCACCCTGGACGGCGCCAATGTGGAGATTCATGAGGCCGTAGGCGACGACAACATTCTGCTCTTCGGTATGACCGCCTCTCAGGTAGAGGAATTGAAGCGCTCCGGGTACAATCCCCAGTTCCAGTATCAGAACGATCCCATCATTCACCGGGCTATGGATGAACTGCTTTCCGGCTTTGACGGCCAGCAGTTCCAGGATATCTACAATGCCCTTCTGAATCAGGACCGTTATATGGCCCTGGCCGATTTTGAATCCTACCGGGAAGCACAGCAGCGGGCGGAACAGCTTTACGCCGATCAGAAGACCTGGAACCGCATGTCTCTCGTCAACACCGCCAGCGCAGGCCGCTTCGCGGCGGACCGCGCCATTCGGGACTATGCCGGAAATATCTGGCACGCTTCTCCCGTACCGCCGGTAAAAGCTTCGAAAAAATAAAAGCTATCTGCTGAAAATACGGGCCGCTGGGCGATCAGCGGCCTTTGTTCTGCAAGGAGGTTTCCCCATGTTTCATTCCAGAGATACCATGTATAAAGATCCCGTGGGCGCCGTAGCCGCGGGAATTCCTGTGCATTTCCGCGTCACCCTTCCCAGGGAGCTTGCCGCTTCCGGGGTTCAGCTGGTCATGGAGCAGGAGGGCGTTGGCGTCCAGCGGCTGGATCTGTTCTGGTGCGGCATGAACGGAGAGGATAAGGAATGGTGGGAGTGCCACTATACCCCCCCGGCTCCCGGCCTGTATTTTTATCATTTTGAAGCCCGCACCTGCCGGGGAAGCATGCGTCTTTCCCAGGGTTTTTCCGGGGAGGCCGTCAGCGGCGGTATGGCCCGCTGGCAAATGACGGTCTATTCCCCGGAGCTTTCCACTCCGGAGTGGCTTGCGGGAGGGCTCTTTTACCAGGTTTTCCCGGACCGCTTTGCCCGTTCCGGCACACCGAAAGCGGATGTTCCCTCCGGCCGCACTTTGCATGAAGACTGGTACGAGCAGCCGGACTGGAGGCCCAACGAGCAGGGCAAGGTGACAAATTCCGATTTCTTTGGCGGCGATCTGAAGGGCATTCAGGAAAAGCTGCCTTATCTGAAAAAACTGGGAGTCACCTGCCTGTACTTTAACCCCGTTTTTGAATCTCATTCCAACCACCGGTACGATACGGCGGATTATTCCAAAATTGATCCGCTGCTGGGAACGGAGCAGGATTTTTCCGAGCTCTGCGAGGCCGCCCGGAAGCTTGGGATCAGGATCATCCTCGACGGCGTGTTCAGCCACACAGGCAGCGACAGCGTGTATTTCAACCGGGAGGGCCGCTACCCGGAGCCGGGCGCTTATCAGTCCCAGGGATCTCCCTATTCCTCCTGGTACTCCTTCCACGGCTGGCCTGAGTCCTATGACTGCTGGTGGAATTTCGACACCCTGCCCAATGTGCGGGAAACCGACCCATCCTCTGACAGCTATATCAACGGGGAAAACGGTATCGTCCGCAAATGGCTTCGGGCAGGAGCCTCCGGCTGGCGGCTGGATGTTGCCGATGAGCTGCCCGATGAATTTATCGACCACCTTTCCCAGGCCGCCAAAGAGGAAAAATCCGACGCTCTGGTCTTAGGCGAGGTGTGGGAG
>CAMVYG010000231.1 GCA_947171615.1 uncultured Clostridia bacterium | reverse complement strand
GGTATACATATTGCTGTTGTGGCGCATTTGGGAAACTTTCGCTGAAATTTCGGCAGCGTTCTCTCCGCCGATGGTTTCGGTGTTAATCCCCGGGAACGCGTCTTTGATGGAATTGTACCCCTGTTTCGCCTGCATGGCGGCTTCCCATGCCGTTTTAACAGAATTTTCGCCGTCAATAGCGTCTTTGTACTCCTTCACATAGGAGATCAGCACATCTTTCAGCTTTTCCCCTTCGCTGTCAATTCGTTTTACAGCGGCTTCATAGAGTTTCCCTTCGGTGTCAATAGCGGCTTCTGCGTCTTTGATTTCCTGATCCTTGGCATCCTTAAAGCGCTTCGCTTCCTCGTCCAGGGCGTCTATCTGGGCTTCCCGGGCATGGTCTTCCTGGAAATCGACCAGCTCCTGCTGCTTTTCCGCCAGTTCTTCCTCCAGCTGCATGCGCTCGTAGGCGGCTTCCCGGCTGTCGTCCAGGCTCAGGCGGGAGATCTGGCTTTGCAGCTTGGAGATCTCCTTCAGCTTCTGGTCGCGTTCCTTGGAATAGTCCTTTTCATCGGCCTCGTCCTGAAGGGCCTTCTTTTTCAGGTCGATGATCTCCTGATATTTGTCGATCTGGTCGTTTAGAGCGTCTACCCGATCCTTGGTTTCCTTCTTGATGAGGTCCTCGGTAAGCTCGATAACTTCCTTGAGAGCGCTTTTCTGCTCTTTGTAGATTTCCTTGCCAATCTCTCTGCTCTTCTTCGTGAATTCGTCCAGGGAGATCAGGTTCTGGTCGAAGGCCTGCTTCAGGTAGATCAGCTGATTTCTGAGCACGTCCACCTTGGTGGTGTCCATCTTGCCCCAAAGGTCGAAATCGTCCGCATAGGAAATGAAGTCTTTATATCCCTGGAGATTTTTCTCCACCATTTCCTGACGGTTCTTGCGGATAGCCTCTTCATGCTTCAGCCATTCGGCGGAGCTTTTCTGGTTGGCCTCATTGAGCTTTTCCGTGTCGGAGATCAGCTTCTCATACTCCTGGCGGAGAGCGTTAGTTTCCTCCTGACTGCCGCCCATGAGCTCGTTTATATGCTCCATGTTGGCGACCATCAGGCGGTTCTGCTCCGGGTCATAGTAAACGTTAAAGCCAGCGCCGCGCAGCTTTTCCACATTGGCTTTGATCAGCTCGTCCCGGCGCTCGTTGGCTGCGTGGAGCTCCGCCTGCTGCTGGCGGTAGTTCTCATTGAGCTGGCGGGTAAGGTTCACCTGCTCGCTGAGACTGTCCGTCATTTTCAGGGCATGGTTCAAGGCTTCCTCGTCCTGCTGCAGCGCTTTCAGGCGGGTTTCGGCCTCGTACAGCTCATCGATATCGGCAAGGTATACGTCCTTATCCTCCACCTTGGGCTTCAAGGTTACCGTGCCGCCCAGGCTGCGGAAGCCTGTCCGGGACCACTTGGACCAATCGGTGTGGGAAACATACCGGCCGCCGCTGAAATTGAGGAACTCATCCGTACCCTTGGCAAAAGCTTTTCCGCGGGAGGCGGCGAAGCCGTTGTTCAAAAGGCTTCTGGTCTGCCGGGCGTTGAAGATGATATCGCCCTTTTCCGCATGAATGAACTCCGCGCCCATCATGCCTACCAGCTGCCACCGCCCCGTCCGGCGGTTCACATACATTTCCGGCGCTTCCTCACCCACCAGCACATTCCCGGTTTCCGGCACGCCGCTGATGCCGGTACCGGAGGCTTCGGCGGTGCCGATGGGTTTATTACTGTTTCCTGAATTATAATAGGTAGGGTATATTCCAAAGGAAACATCTTGACCAGTGAGGGCTTTCATCGTGTTAATTGCCGCCATTTGGGCCATTGCGACAGCGGAATCAACTTGAATTGCAAATTCGGCGGTATTACTTACTTCAGCCTTTTGCGCTAAGATTCCATTGAGGTGTTCTGTAACGCCTTTATCCAGGGTTTCGGTGGTAATAACAACAGTTTCATTTGTTTCGGAATCAAGATACTCTAATTCGCCGTCTTTGTTGACCTGCAAGTTATAAGTAGTGAGAATTTCGGGTGGAAGCAATGCGATTTTTTGAATCAGCTCATCTATTTCTTGCTCTGTTTGCTGATATTCTAAACCTACTCCATAACTTCCGGCTTCTGTATTCAGTTCGGATAAATACTTTTTCTTCTCTACCAGTGAGCTGATTGCTTCCTCGGCGGCCTCGTCTACTGAAAACAGCGGCGTTTCATTTATCTCTTCCTGCATGGAATGCCAGTAGTTTTCTATATCGGCAAAGTTAGTGTCTGCTTTGATCTCGATTCTATTTTCGTCTTTGCCAAGAAAAAGAGCTTTTGTAGTCTCATCAACTGAAACACCAACTTTTTCCAGCTGTTCTTTTGATATGCTTTTTAACTCATCGAGGAATTCAGATGTATCATTGCTGCCTTCTTTTCTGGATTGGATAAAGCCGGTTATTGCTTCTTTTGCTTTCAGAACACCCGGCCCATCGGGAATAGTGTCATCATACTCATTACTCATAGCCATGAGTTTTGCAATATGAGTATCCATTTCTTCGTTAGAGCCATTTAATGCCGCCGACCAAACACTTTCTGCCAGCTCAGCCTTCACGGCTTCCTGCGCTGCTTCCCGTTTTCCGTCCGTTACTTTTTTGAATTTATCAGCATTCAGGGTCAGTTTTCCATTACTATCGTCCAGACAGTTGAGATAGTCCTGGTCTAAAGAAGCCAAGGCACTCAGCGTTTCAGCGGAAACCGTTCCCTGAGAATTTGCTTCTTCAGTTGCCCGTGCAAACAGGCTTTCCGCTTGGCTGATTTCATTCAAGGGTGTTGACAATTCAGTAAATGATTGATTCAAATCACGTGTTGCCCTTTTGGCTTCGGTGATTTTAGTCATCAGGTTGTCCCAGCTGAGGTCATCTCCCTCAATCGTGCAGGCAACTTTCAGAGCATCCGTTGTCAGCCAGTTTTCCCGCCCCTTGAATTCATCGCTCAGTTTGGCGCGAACCTGCTGTAACTGGTCCTGATAAGTATTTTCATCAAACCCCAATTTCAGCTTAAGATCCGCAATTTCCTCACTGCTGAAATTTTCTCTGATAGCATATGCCAGCTGTCCAAAGAGAGCGTTTAATTGCGAGTTGTATTCATCTACACTGAGGTTAGATGAGTCCAGATTAAACATGCTATCCAGGATAGCCTGCGCCTCAGTATTTCCCGCTACCTTTTCCACCATGGAGTTGACTTGCTTTGTCATCTCCGCAATTTCTTCGTCACCCAGCTCCGCGTAATTGCGGGAATCAAACCGCTGGAGCATACTGTCGAAGAGTATGGCCTGTTCATCGCTCATTTGCGAATAGGCTTCATTATATCGCGCAACTTCTATAAGGTGGTAGCGCATCGCTTCACTTGTTTCTTCTGCGCCGCTTACAGCATTCTTGTATTTATTGACCTGATTTTTGAAATCACCAGCGCGTTCATCAAAAAACACACCTGTTACCGGATCATTGCCATATTTGCTTCGTGCACCTTCTACTATCGCTTCAGCATTCTCAGCAATAGTATCTGCATAATCTTGCAATAGCGCTATGGAATTGAAACCTTCCGAAGTAGTATACTTCTCGATTTCGGAGCTGATATTTTTAATTCCAATAGAATTTAACAAATCGCTGGCAAAATCAATGCTATCCTGCCCACCCCATTGGGAAAAAGCCTCAGGGCTTTTT
>CAMVYG010000230.1 GCA_947171615.1 uncultured Clostridia bacterium | reverse complement strand
TCGAGCCCTTACCGCCGGACATGCTGGTGCCGCCTACCACCACCGCGGCAATGGCGTCCATTTCATACCCGCTGCCGCCGCTGGCATAATCCAGCGAGCCGATGCGGGAAAGCTGCAAGATGGAGGCAACGCCTACCAGCAGCCCCATCACAGCGTACACCCGGCGCTTCACGCTTTTCACATTGACGCCGGAAAGACTGGTGGTACGCTCATTGGAGCCTACCGCAAACACATGGCGGCCAAAGGCAGTATGCCTGGAAACGATAAACATTGCCGCTACAGCCAGCGCCCAGTATAGAATGGGCATGATCCGCTGCCCGCCGATGGAAGCCTGAGATATGGTCAAAAACTCACTGGGAAGGGCCACGCTCTTTCCCTTCATGGAATACTGGGTCACACTGCGGAAGATCTGCATTGCGCCCAGCGTGGCAATGAAGGGCGGCAGCTTTCCATAAGAAATCAAGAGGCCGTTGCACTCGCCCAGGGCCAGCGCAAACAGGATCGTAAGTATTACGGCGATCAGGATCGCCGGTACACCGGAAAGCCCCAGCTTCCCAAGAAGACCTACCGAGCCGGTATCCAGCAGCACCAGGCAGAAAGCTCCTGCCGCCGCGTACAAAGAGCCGACGGAAAGATCAATTCCCCCAGAAATAATAACAAATGCCATACCGAGGGCAATAATGCCGATGCCCGCGTTATTGCGCAAAATATTGATCCAGTTGGAAAGCCACTTTCCCATCCAGTCTGCCGGAGAAGAAAAGGTGGAATTCACCGTGATCGCAATGGTTTGCAGAATCACCATTACCACCAGGGCCATACCCGTACTGAACAGCGGATTGGTGCGCCAAAGCCCCACAAACCGCACAAATGGATTTCGTTTAACCTGTTCTGTCTTTTCCACTTACACTGCCTCCCCTGTTCTCATTTCGCCGCCTGTGGCCAAGCGCATGATCTCCTGCTCTGTCATTTTCTCGCCCCGCAGCTCACCCTGCACCCTGCCATGGTACATTACCAGCGTGCGGTCACACAGCCGAATAACTTCCTGCGCTTCGCTGGAAAGCACAACGATTGCCACACCCTGCGCCGCCAGTTCCAAAATGATATCGTAAATATCCTCTTTAGCGCCTACGTCTACGCCCTGTGTGGGGTTATCAAAAATAAGTACCCTGGGATCCGCCCCCAGCCATTTTGCCAGCACTACCTTCTGCTGGTTCCCGCCGGATAGACTGCCGATCAAATTTTTATCATCATCCATTTTGATCCGCAGGCCATCTGCCCGAAGGGTAAAATCAGTGCGGATCTTTTTCCAGTCCAGCAGACAGGCCTTTTTACTGCGGGGCCAGGTAACAATAGAGCCGTTTTCCAGAATGTTCATATCGGCAATGATTCCGTTTTCCTTTCGGTTTCTCGGAACATAACCAATTCCCAAAGACATGGCTTTTCGGGTAGACGTAATCGACACTGCTTTCCCGGCGACCCGTATCTCCCCGGTATATTTTCCTCCGCTTCCGAAAACCGTTTGAAACAGTTCGCTTCTCCCGTCTCCCAAAAGACCGGTAAAGCCTAAAATCTCACCGGAGCGTACAGAAAAGCTGATATTTTGAAAGCCGCCTTCCTGAGAAAGCCCAACGGTGCTCAGTACCTCATCCCCCAGCTCCCGCTGGGTCCGGAGAGACTCGGTACGCACCTCATGGCCTACCATATGCTGGGCAAGCTCGTCTACACTGGTATCCGCCACCTGCCCTCCGGCCACGACAACGCCGTCCCGCAGAACAGTATAGCGGGTGCAGATCTCCATAACCTCCCTGAGCTTGTGAGAGATAAATACAATGGCCACCCCCTGCTTTTGCAGAGTGCGCATCATATCAAACACACGCTGGATCTCCGGGTCGGTCAACGAGGTGGTGGGTTCGTCCATAATAATGATGGAAGCCTCCATCAAAAGCGCCCTGGCGATCTCCACGATCTGCTTATAGGAAGCATCCAACTCCCGCACCATGGTGCGGGGATCTAACTGGATATCCATGCGCTCGAAAATGGCGGAGCATTTTTCACACATGCTTTTTGCGTCCAGCCAGCCGCCCTTCTTGTTCAGCTCTCTGCCGATAAACGGGTTGTCGTATACGGCCAGGTCATTTACCAGATTCAACTCCTGATGGATAAAGGCGATCCCCGCCGAAAGAGAATCTGCCGGTGTGCGGAACTGCACCTGTTTGCCGTCCAGGCGGATCGTGCCGGAATCGGCAGGCAGCACACCGCCGAGGATATTCATAAGCGTGGATTTCCCCGCGCCGTTTTCTCCCAGCAGGGCTGTGATCTCCCCGCCGGAAATGGAAAAATCAATTTTCCGCAAAACATCGTTTGCTCCGAAAGATTTGGAAATCCCCTGCATTTCCAGGGTCATACTATTCCTCCCCTTTTTGAAAAAGGCTATGACGCCTCCGCCATAGCCTTCTCAACTTCTTTCAAAAATGATTCTTCTTAGTAGGGAGAGCTCTCATCCAGATACTCGCCGCAGTTTTCCTTATCCACTACGGTGGTGGGAATGATCTTCACTTCCTCTACCTTCTCGCCCTTCAGAAGAGCCAGAGCGTTATCAACAGCGTCCTGCACCATGATGGGGCTGTAGAGAGCGGACTGAATATTGATGTCTGCATTTTCTTCATCAGCCATCATCTTGAAATATTCCTGGCATCCGCCGCCGCCTGTAACCACCTTGACATCGGTACGGTTAGCTTCCTTCAGCGCATTGAGAACGCCGATAGAGGTTTCATCGTCCATGGAGAACACCGCATCAATCTGGTCATGCTTTGCAAGGATATCAGAGAAATCCTTCTGGCCGTCGTCACGGGTAAACTTCGTGGCATAGGTTTCCACTGTCATATCAGGAGCAATCTCGGCGATCTTCTCCTCAAAGCCCTTCTGACGCAGCTCGGAAACAGAGCCGGAGGAAGGTACGTTCAGCATAATAACAGTGCCAGTGGTTCCGATCTTATCCACAATGTACTGAGCGCTCTGGCGGCCCATATCCTCGTTATCGCCGGAAACACGGTACACACCGTTGCACTTGATCTCGATATCGAAGTTCACCACCGGGATCCCCTCATCGATCAAAGCCTGAATGGGGGTCTCCATACCTTCCCACTGGGGGAACGCAACTACAGCCTGTACGCCCCAGGTTTTGAGGTCGTCGATCTGGCTGGTCATTTCCTCAGCGTTGTTACTGGTAAGCAGCTTGTACTCGATCTCGCCCTTGTCGGCAAGCTCGTCACAGCGCTGCTGGGCATAATAGGCAACGCCTGCTACCCAACCATGAGTAACCGCGGGAGCCAGTACGCCGACCTTGTACTTTTCACCGGTTGCGGCAGTGCTGCCGGTAGAAGCATTAGAGCTGGCAGGATCAGCAGAAGAGTTGCCGTTTCCGCCGCATCCGGCAAAGCAGGCGCACAGCAGCGCCAGCGCCAAAAGTAAAGAAAGAACTTTTTTCATGGTAAATTTCCTCCTAGAGCTTTCGCTCTATTATATTTGCGGTATGCCAAATATTGGTTTCCCGCTTTTCTTGCTATTATAGCAAAAGCATCAAAACTTTTCAAGTGAAATCCCATATTTTCTTTACAAAATAAAGTTCATAATTGCCATAAGGTGAACGCAATTTTTGAATTAAAGTATGAGGAAAACCTATGATTTATCGCATTTTTCTTGACAGCGCTTTGC
>CAMVYG010000229.1 GCA_947171615.1 uncultured Clostridia bacterium | reverse complement strand
CCGGCGGACAATCCACCGAATACAGAACTGAAAACGCCTGTAACCCTGTATAGGGAAGCCCTGCCCATCCTGCTGGAAGCAACCCGCCAGAGCAGTTTTTATAGTTATCTGCGTGATCGGGAAACGGATTATGACAGCGCGGCGCTGGAACTGAATAACGAGCTGCAATATTTTATTGATGAGATCGCGGATAGCCAGCCGGATCTCTATGCGGCATTTTCCTTACCTATGTTTCGGGAATGGATGGTGGAGGACATTTTAGAACGCACCTATCAGGATATAGTAACGGACAGTAGGGATGCGATAGAGCGACATACAGGTGAACCGGGTATGCCGGAATGGGCAAAAGGAACAGAGGGAGGTTCTGTACAGAAATGGGCCGCTCTGGAAAAAGTTGAACCGGAAACGCAGGATAAGAAGAAGGGAAGGACTTTACCAGAACTGAATTACCGGGCATTTATGCGGCTGTTTCCTGATTTCTTCAAGCAGAATTACACAGCCATGCAGTTACAGGCAGGGGAATCCATGATGCCGTTGAAGATAGAATCCATTGGTGACAATGAGATTTCCATAGCGCATTATTACAGGCAAAACGGCGATTCTATGTCAGACCCGGAAATGACTTTCCGGATTGATCACGAAAAAGGAACATTGGAGCCGCTTACCTATCAGCAGGATGGTCTTGGGTTGTACCAGCAGGTTTATCCCGAACCGGGGAAATGGATTCCAAAACTGCGCAAGGATTTAAACCGATTTACAAACCAATGGTTTCGTAACATTGAAGAGCAGAGATATCTCCCGGAGCGGGCCGTCATGGAGGTAGATGGAAACAGGAAAGAGATTTCCTATGAAGAAGGAAAACCTGTTTTACCTGTGGATAAGGAAGCACAGGGAGAACTCGCATCGGTTTTGACGAGGGCGGAAAAAGAAGCTAAACCCGCACAGGAGGGGGCAAACCTGGCTCCCAATGTAGAGGAATACCTGAGCCTGAAAGCGCGGTTCCCGGAAAAGCTGGTGGGAATCCAGACACACAACGGCTGCCTGTTTTATGGGGAGGACGCGAAAACCGCCGCCCCTGCCCTTGGCACGAAACTGTTGGTCAGAGAGATCCCCGGCCTTGGGGAAACTTCCGTTACCGGAGCATCGACTTGGCAGGCGGCATTAAAGAAGGTGCTGGAGCATGGCCATAGCGTCGTGATCGCCGGACCGGATCCGGGGCATGGTGAGGCTGCGCCCTACCACATTATAAAGGAACGGGATATTGCCGACTTTATCCCCCTGGGCATGAAACTTACCATTGACGGGCGGCGCATGGAAATTGACAGCATTGATTACCAAAATGACCGTGTGAGTTTAAAAGACCTGGATATGCAGGGCTGGTTCCCCATTTTCCGCAGCGAGCCGGTATCGTTTGTGCGGAAGTGTGTAGAGGAGGAATGGGAAAAGGAAAGCACGCAGGAGATCATAACTTCTGTACAGGAAGAAACGCCCAGGCCGCAGGATATAGAGAATGAGCCTGCAAGCAGTGGAAGGCAGGAAGCGAAGGAATCTCCGCTGCCAGACGGCCCGGAGGTAAAAGAAGCAAAACGTCTGATCGGGGATTTCTGTTTAGACGAGTATAACGAGGACAGCGTTGATTTCAGCAATCCGAAAAAAGTGTGCCTTGGCTACGGTGTCACGGATAATGGAGGGTTTGAGATACGGGTGGACGTGAACCTGGCAGATTTCTCCATCAGCCAGTATGTAGACGAAAAATGTGTGGAAACACGGCAGTATGGAAGCCTGCGGGAGCTGATCGACAAAGAACTGAATTTTCTGGATTATGACCAGCTTTTCTATGTGGAACCTCATGTACAGGAACAGCTGGAAGCTGACTTGAATGAAAAAATCCGATGGGAAGAAATGCAGGGAGCCACGGAAGGTGTTGTCCCGACGGAGCAGGAAAACACCGCCAGAGATGAAACTTTGGAAACAGTGGAGATTGAAGGCGGCGTGATCGACGGCGGCAAACGCATGGAATTTACAGGTTCCAGGTTGCCCTACGACATTATCATTGAAAAAATCTCCGTTGGCCCTAAACGTGAAAATTTCCATATCACGGATGATGATTTAGGCATAGGGGGACAGAAAACAAAGTACCAGAACAATGTGGGAGCAATCCGTACCTTGAAACAGGTGGAAGCAGAAAACCGGCTTGCTACTCCGCAGGAGCAGGAAATACTCTCCAAATATGTGGGCTGGGGCGGGCTTGCGCAGGCGTTTGACCCTAATAATGAAAAATGGGCGAAAGAACACGCGGAATTAAAGGAGCTTTTGACAAAAGAGGAATACGCTTCCGCACAGGAAACTGTCTTAAACGCCCATTATACCAGTCCCACGGTTATTAAAGCCATGTATGAGGCGGTGGGCCGCATGGGCTTCACACCGGGGAATATCCTGGAGCCTTCCTGCGGGATCGGGAATTTTTTTGGCCTTGTGCCGGAAGAATACCAAAACGCCAGGCTTTATGGCGTGGAACTGGATTCCCTGACAGGGCGCATAGCAAGGCAGCTTTACCAGAAAGCCGATATCGCCATCAGCGGCTTCGAGGACACAGACCACCCGGATGACTTTTTTGATCTTGCTATCGGGAATGTGCCGTTTGGGGAATATAAAGTGCATGACCGGCGCTATGACCGGCAGAACCTGCTTGTACATGATTATTTCCTCACAAAATCTCTGGATAAGCTGCGGCCGGGCGGCGTGGCGGCATTTGTTATCAGCAAGGGAACCATGGATAAAATGGGCAGCAAGGCGCGTGAGGAACTGGCAAAAAAAGCTGACCTCTTAGGCGCGGTACGCCTGCCGAACACGGCGTTTAAAGCCAATGCCGGGACTTCCGTCACGACGGATATCCTTTTTTTCCAGAAGTGCGGGAGCGCGCCGGAAAAACTCCCGGATTGGGTCGGGACCGGCCAGACACAGGATGGTGTGCCAATCAATAACTACTTCTTACAGCACCCGGAAATGGTGCTGGGAACCATGGCATTTTCCGAGAATATGTACGGGAACGCCACGGAAACCGCCTGCCTGCCGATTCCAGGGGCTGACTTAAAAGAACAGCTTGCCCAGGCGATTACCCATATCGCCCAGCCAGACCGGGAACTTTTGCACATGGACGCGCCGGATACGGAAGAAGGAAAAGGGACGGAAACGATACCGGCGGATCCTAACGTGCGGAATTTCAGCTTTACGGAGAAAAATGGGAAACTGTATTTCCGGGAAAACTCGCGGATGAAGTTGGTGGAGCCAGGAAAGACACAGGCCGCCCGGATCCATGGGATGATCGGGATCCGTGACAGCGCGAGAAAACTCATTGATCTCCAGATGAAAGGGGCCGGTGACGAGGAGATCCAGGAGGAACAGGAAAACCTCAACCGGCTTTATGACAAATTCCAGGAAAAATATGGGGTTCTGAACAGTACCGGGAACCGGCTTGCTTTCCGGCAGGATTCCTCCTACCCCCTGCTCTGTTCTTTAGAGGTTATCGACGAGGAAGGGAACTTAAAGCGCAAAGCCGATATGTTCAGCAAACGCACCATACAGCACAGGAAGCCGGCAACAAGCGTGGACACGGCAGTGGAGGCGCTGGGGGTATCCATTGGGGAACGTGCTTGTGTGGATCTTGGCTTTATGGCCTCCCTGATGGGCGGGAGCGAAAAGATACCGCAGATCGTGTCCGACCGGAAAG
>CAMVYG010000228.1 GCA_947171615.1 uncultured Clostridia bacterium | reverse complement strand
GAAAACAGCTTGATAAAATATTTGAAACCCACAAATTCACTGTCTACAATGCCTTTTAGCGGTGTGAAATCTTTAAAAGCGATGATTAAGCCGCCCATGGGCAGATACGCAAAAATAATAAATTCAATCATCACCGGAAGGAAAAGCAAATAGAACTCCCAGTTGCGGGCGATCCGCTTCCACAAGCCGCCTTTCTTTTTACCGGTTTCAGCCTTGGATTTCGATAACTTGACCGTCATAAGCCACACCGATCCCTTTCTGCTCCATTTGAGGAGCCAATTTATCATGGGGGGGAGTCCAATGGGGAGATAAATGGGTCAGCCACAGCTGAGACTGCCCTGTGATACAGCCGTGATCCCGCAGTTCCTGCAAAAAGCGCTCCGCATGCTCCAGATTCATATGCCCCGCCATATCCGGCAGAGGGGTGTTTCCACAGGTTGCTTCCACGATTACACCGTGATACTGGTGGAGATAGAGCTCCCGGTAAGCCTGTTCGGAATAACCGCCGGTGTCAGTGGCATACAACAGGCAGACGCCGTCTTTTTCCAGAATATAATTTACGGTATATCCCTCCGGCCCGTGCCGCCAATGCGGTGACAAGATAGCCGTCTGCCGTAAACTTCATTCCGCCGCTGACCTCGTGAAACGCAAAATGGTACTCGTGCCAGGGCTGCTCCAGATCCTCCGCCCGCTCAATGGCTTCCCGCACAAAGCGCGTCCCATAAATCTGTAATTCCGGCAGAGGCGCTGTACAGGGGGCCCCCCGTTTTTCAAACAATTCATCTTCCGCCATGCCCTTGAAAGCAGTGGGGTAATTTCTTTCCCACAGATGATTGGGGGCAAAATGATCTATGTGGGGATGGGTAACCAGCAGTGTTTTTACCGATGCAAGGCTTCTTCCATATTGAATGGCGTTTCGCAGCGCACTTTCCGGCATATCGATCATCAATCTGTCATCAATCAGCACGGAACTGTTCGCCCGTATATTTTTCCCGCCATGCGTTCTGGCATAAGTACAGTTGCGGCAGGTACACCAGAGACCGGGATAGCTCTCTCCTGCTCCTGTCCCTAAAACTACAAGCTTCATTTGATCTCCGGCCCCTTTCTGCTGCTGCACCGCAGTTTTCTACATGTTGCTCGTTTATTCTTCCCTTTACAAAAAAATTATATGCAATTTGAGCCAGGTTCTCAAGGTGCAACATTTCATGTAAACTTGGCAATTTTTCAGATTTCCCGCACATGAAACCGCTCGGCAGATATAGACATCACGCAGGTCCCGATTGCTGACATAAGAAAGACGCCGGCTTTTCAAACCGGCGTCTTTCTTATAACCATTTTCTACTAAAAAGTCATCACGCAATCTTCCAGAAAGAAGCTGTGATTTTCTACTATTTCCTTTCAAGGGATCGGTGGTTTCTCTTTTTTCTGAAAAACATTGCCGCAAAATCTCGACAAGATTTTTTTCTTGTGCTAAAATAATCGCAAAGCGATCATCACGGAGAAAGGCTGCGATGTGAAACACCTCTCTTTTCCGTATCGAAAACCACCGCCTTTCTCCAATCAGCTGGCGCTTTCAGCGCATCATGACGGCAAAAGCCGTTATGACCTGAAATGGCCCTGAAATCTTTTGCCTTGCGGGAAGCGCAAAGCCGCAAAACAGCTTCAGCTTCCTGAAGAAAAGGTTTTTGATAAACGTAAGACAGCCTGTAAAAGCGAAGGGAGACAAAAAAATGAAAGAACTGTACAATGGCAAGACAAAAACTGTGCTCGCCAACGAAGAAACCGGCGCGGTGTATCTGTTTTTTAAGGATAGCGCTACCGGCGAAAACGGCGTATTTGATCCCGGCTCCAATACGGTTGGCGGAAGCGTGGCGGGAAAAGGAAAAATAGGGCTTACCATTTCAAAGTACTTTTTTGAATTAATGGAGAAAAACGGCATTCCCACCCACTATATTGACGCCGATCTCGACAAATGCGTTATGCAGGTTCACAATCTTACCGTACCCAAGCTGGAGTTTGTGCTGCGCTATTTCACGGCAGGCAGCATGTGCCGCCGTTTTACGCTGGAAGAGGGGCTGCCCTTTGACCCGCCTTATCTTGAGGTCACTTTAAAGGACGATGAACAGGGCGACCCGCTGATCAGTGACCGGCTGTGCATCATGAAGGGCCTCTTAAAGGAAGGCCAGTATGACGAAGCCTTGTCTATTCTGGTGAAGGTAGGCGAGGTACTGAAAAAAGAGCTGGCTGAGATGAACCTTACCCTCATCGACTTTAAGATCGAAGTCGGCTACGATGAGAACGGCAAAATGTATGTGGTGGACGAGATCACCCCGGATATTTGGCGTGTGCGCGATCCGAACGGCAATATTCCCAATCAGGTAGACTGCGCCAAAATGCTGTTGGATAAGATAAAATAACCACAAAGCGGTTATCAGCGAAAAAGGGAAGCACGCAGTGCTTCCCTTTTGCTTCGCAAAAGTACCATTTTTCTCAAAAACGGTTATAAAATAAGCTTAGCATGAAAAAACACCTGCGTTGTTTTCTTAAACAGCGCAGGTGTTTTTTTTATTCGGCAATAACAGAGCTTTACCGGGATTATTTGTGAAAATCGATCACTGCGTTTCAATCTGCGGCAGAGATGCAAGGCTTTGGGCCAGCTCTTCGTCGGTGGGAATGGTATCTGTCATTTTGCCGTCGTTGAATTTCTCATAGGCGGTCATGTCAAAATATCCGGTACCGGTGAGACCGAAGACAATGGTTTTTTCCTGGCCGGATTCCTTGCATTTCAGAGCCTCGTCAATGGCGGCGCGAATGGCATGGCTGGATTCGGGAGCGGGCAGGGTGCCTTCCACTCTGGCAAACAGCTTTGCCGCTTCAAACACAGAGGTCTGCTCTACCGAGACGGCTTCCATCAGGCCGTCTGCATAAAGCTGTGACAGCACAGAGTTCATACCGTGGTACCGCAGGCCGCCGGCGTGGTTGGCAGAGGGCATAAAGCCTGAACCCAGGGTATACATCTTTGCCAGAGGGCAGACCATGCCGGTATCGCAAAAATCATAGGCAAATTTTCCTCTGGTAAAGGAGGGACAGGAGGCAGGTTCCACGGCAATGAAGCGGTAGTCTGCCTTGCCCTGGATCTTTTCGCCCATGAAGGGAGAGATCAAACCGCCCAGATTGGAGCCGCCGCCGGCGCAGCCGATGATGATATCAGGCTGGATGTTGTATTTTTCCAGGGCGGCCTTGGTCTCCAGGCCGATGATGGACTGATGGAGCAGCACCTGGTTCAGCACGGAGCCCAGCACATAACGGTAACCGGGCATGGAGGTGGCGGCTTCCACCGCTTCGGAAATGGCGCAGCCCAGGCTTCCCCCGGTACCGGGGTGAGCTTCCAGAATCTTTTTTCCCACCTGGGTGGTTTCCGAAGGAGAAGGGGTAACAGATGCGCCATAGGTACGCATAACCTCCCGGCGGAAGGGTTTTTGCTCGTAGGAGACCTTTACCATGTACACCTTGCAGTCCAGATCAAAGTAGGAGCAGGCCATGGAAAGAGCGGTGCCCCACTGCCCTGCTCCGGTTTCGGTGGTCACACCCTTGAGCCCCTGTTTTTTGGCATAATAGGCCTGGGCGATGGCGGAATTCAGCTTGTGAGAGCCGGAGGTATTGTTGCCCTCAAATTTGTAGTAGATCTTTGCCGGAGTACCCAGCGCTTTTTCCAGAAAATAGGCCCGTACCAGTGGAGAGGGGCGGTACATCCTGTAAAACTGCCGGATCTCC
>CAMVYG010000227.1 GCA_947171615.1 uncultured Clostridia bacterium | reverse complement strand
GCCCAGGCTGCCGGTACAGAAGCAAAGACAGTTACTGGGGCTGTCTGCCAAAGCAAGGAACCGATCCAGATTTTCCTCGCAAGTGATAATTCTGGGCAGGCCGAAAATAGGATAAGGCGGATCATCCGGGTGGATCGCCATTTTTACGCCGCAGGCTTCCGCCACCGGGATCACCGCTTTCAGAAAACGCTCCAGATTCCGCCAAAGCCCTTCTTCCCCCAGCTCTCCATAGGCAGTGATCAGTTCCCGCACCTGCTCCTGGGTAAAGCTCATATCCCAGCCGGGAAGATGAATATCGTCGTGCAGAGGATCAAGACCCTTGAGCTGCTCCCAGTACATTACAAGACTGGTAGAACCATCCGCAGCCTTTTTATCCAGCTGCGTGCGGGTCCAGTCAAACACCGGCATGAAATTATAGGTGACGCATTTGACGCCGTATTTTGCACAGCGCCGGATATTTTCACAATAATTTTCCAGCAGGGTTTCCACATCTCCCCTGCCAAGCTTAATGTCCTCATGAACGGGGATGGATTCCACCACATCAAATACCAGGCCGTGCTTCTCGCAGGCTTCCTTAAGCCCCGCAAGGCTTTCCTCCGGCCACACCTCGCCGGGCTTTACATCGTACACGGCGGAAACAATGGAACGCATCCCGGGGATCTGAGAAATATATTCCAGCGAAACCGGATCGTCCGCGCCATACCAGCGAAAAGAAAGCTTCTCCTTCACAGCTTACCCTCCAATCCAAAATAGCGAACCGCGTTATGATAGCAAATATCCTGTACCATACTGCCCAGCATGGAAAGATCGTCGGGGCAATCTCCGCTTTCCACCCAGCTGCCCAGCAAACCGCAGAGGATCCGGCGGAAATATTCGTGGCGGGCATAGCTTAAAAAGCTTCTGGAATCGGTGAGCATACCGATGAAATTTCCCAACAGACCCGTACTTGCAAGACCCGTTAAATGCTCTGTGATCCCCTGTCTCGTGTCGTTGTACCACCAGGCGCAGCCGTGTTGAAGCTTGCCGGGAAATGTTCCATCCTGAAAGGAACCTGTGAGAGCGTCCAGAAAAGCGTTGTCGCCGCCATCCAGACTGTAAAGCACGGTACGGGGCAAACAGCTTTTGGCGTACATGGCGTCCAGCAGCTGCCGCAACGCCTCGCTGCCGTTATGAGGCCCGATGCAGTCAAACCCGGTATCGGGGCCCAGTTCCCGCATCATGACAGAATTGGGGTTTCGCATGCAGTTATAGTGGATCTGCATGACCCAGCCCCGTTTCGCATATTCACCGGCGCAGAACAGCAGCAGAGCCGTTTTCACCGCTCCCGCTTCCGTTTCTGTAAGCTCTTCCCCAGAAAGTCCTTTCTTTACCGCGGCGTCCACTGCCAAGCGCTCCGCCGGAATGAAAATCATTTTCTCAAGTCCGTGGTCGCTGGCGCGGCAGCCGCAGGCTTCAAACCGATCCATACGCCTTTTTAGCGCTTCCTCTAAGGACTCCAGATCCACAATGGCAATCCCCGCCGCCTCGGAAAGCCGAGACAGATACTGCCGCCATTCCTTTTTTTCCGGCTTCAACGCCTGGTCAGGGCGGAAAGAAGGAGCTACTGCCGTTTTCATGGTAGGATCATTTTGAAGCTTTTCGTGATATTCCAGCGAATCAGCTGGATCGTCCGTAGTGCCGATAAAGGCAACGTTGCTCTGCCGAATCAAGCCGCGCACATGCAGCTCTTCCTGCCGGAGCTTTTCTTCCGAAAGCTCCCATACCTTTTGAGCGGTCTCACCGGACAACACACCCGTATAGCCAAAATAATTTTTCAGTTCCAAATGGCACCAGGGAACCATGGGGTTTCCAATGGCCTTAGGCAAAACCTCCGCGAACTTCTGGAATTTTTCACGATCCGGCGCGTTTCCCGTAATATATTCCTCGCTGACGCCGTTTGCCCGCATCAGCCGCCACTTATAGTGGTCACCGGAAAGCCAGACCTGTGTAAGATTTTCAAAGCCTCTGTTTTCCCAAATTTCTTTGGGACTCACATGGCAGTGGTAATCCACAATAGACATATTCTCCGCGTACTCATGATAGAGCTTCTGCGCCGCCGGAGTAGACAGCAGAAAATCTTCTCCCAAAAAACGACCCATCCTTTTTGTGCTCCTTCCGAATTTGTTTTTTCAATAGCAAAGCCTTCTTTATGGCAAAGACAACCTTGCCGTCATGATTATACTATCCCCGCCGTCTCAATGCAAGTTGAAGAGCCGTGAAAAACAGCAGCTTTTTTATTCAGTTCTTGAACGAAGCTCAGGCGTTTTCAGGAACCGAAGGAGCAGAAGCACCCCCACCAGCGACAGGAAAATCTCCGAAACAAGCTGTGCAAGAGAAAGACCGTAAAGCGGAAGTAGCCAGTTCAGCAGATACAGGGCAGGGATCTCCAGCACCGCTTTGCGAAGCAGCGCCATAAACAGGGAAAGGGGCCCCTTCCCCACGGCCTGAAATACGCCTACCGCCAGAAAATCCATAGCCAGGAAGGGCACCGAAATCGCCATACCGCGCAGGAACCAGCTGCCGTATTCCACAGTCTGCGGGTCCTGCATGAAGGCCTGTACAATAGGCTGGGAGCAAATGCAGCACACCAGAGCCATCACAGAGAGAATAGAACCGGAAAGCAGCGCCGTAAAACGCAGTGTTTTTTTCATGCGTTCATGCAGCTTTGCCGCATAGGTATAGCCGATTAAAGGCATCACGCCCTGAGAAATACCATTTCCGATATACCAGGGCACCATGCTCACTTTAGAGGCGATCCCCATAGCCGCCAGCGCCGCCGCGCCAAAAGGCGCCGCAAGATTATTGAGCAGCATATGGCTCACTACATTGAGCAGATTTTGAATGGAAGCGGGCACACCTACCACGCACACGCCCTTTACGATTTTTTTGCGCAGCGTAAACTCCCGGGGTGAAATACACACATAGGTAGAGCGCCTCTGCACAAAAAGATATCCCAGGAAGTAGAGAACCGCCCCGCAGTTGGAAAGGAAGGTGGCAAGGGCCGCGCCCTCTGCTCCCATGCCAAAGCCGCCGGGAAGAATAAATAAAGGATCTAAGATCATATTGAGCACACAGCCGCTCATGGTGCCGATGCTGGCGTGAAGAGTGGCACCTTCCGAACGGATCAGGTACGCCATCACTACATTCAGGATGGAGGGCGTGGCCCCCAGGCAGACTGTCCAGAACAGATAGCGTTCCGTAGCGGCGGCGGTAGAAATATCCGCTCCCAAAAGAGAAAGCAGAGGCTGCATAAGAATTACACAAAAAACAGAATAAAGCACTCCGCAGAATAAGGAACCGTAAAAACCGAAGGCAGAGCTCTGCCGAAGCGTTTTCAGATCCTTCTGCCCCAAGGCCCGGCTCATCATGCTGGAACTTCCCACGCCGAAGAGATTGTTCACCGCGTTAAAGGCCAGAAGAACCGGAGCCGCCAGCGTAACCGCCGCGGTCTGCACGGGATCGTTCATCATGCCCACAAAATAAGTATCTGCCAGACTGTATAAAAGCGCTACCAGGTTGCTGGCAATGGTGGGCACAGACAAAACCGCCACCGCCTTTGAAACCCGTTCCCGCTCAAACAGCTCTGTTTTCCTGTCGTTTGTCATGGGGATAACCACTATCCTTCCTTTGTTATTGCAAAGCTTTTCCGCTTCCATTCTTTATTTCTGAACTTTCTTCCCCAGATATCCTGTATTTTCCGAAAAATGCCGCATATACTGATACTATCTAAATCTGCCCGGAAAGGATTGTATGCCATGATACGC
>CAMVYG010000226.1 GCA_947171615.1 uncultured Clostridia bacterium | reverse complement strand
AGAAAATGGATATGCCCCTTTGCCGGAAATCATTCCTCCAACATTTGATACAGATCTGAAGCTTCTTCTTTTTTGGCGTATTCCGATACAGAAAGCACTTTGGCCTTCAGCACGCGCTCTCCCAAAAGAAGCTCCAGCACGTCTCCTGTCTTCACTTCATAGGAAGCCCGTGCCGCTTTGCCGTTCACCAGCACACGCCCGGCGTCGCAGGCTTCGTTCGCCACAGTTCGGCGCTTGATCAGCCGGGAAATTTTTAAATACTTATCCAACCGCATGGTTTTGGCTCCTTTCTTCTTTCCTATATATTCCCGCTTACGGATATAGAAAAACGGACCCGGAAAACTCCGAGCCCGTTCAGCATAGCTTTTGCTTACTTGTTCACAGTCTCCTTCAGGGCCTTGCCAGCCTTAAAAGCAGGGGCCTTGGAAGCGGGGATCTGAATCTCCTTGTTGGTGCGGGGATCACGGCCGGTACGAGCGCCGCGCTCACGAACCTCAAAAGTGCCAAAGCCAACCAGCTGAACCTTATCGCCCTTCTTCAGAGCCCCGGTAATAGCTTCGATGACAGCGCCAACAGCAGCGTCGGCATCCTTTTTGGTGATTTCTGACTTAGCGGCAACTTCTGCGATCAGTTCAGACTTGTTCATTTCGGGATAACCTCCATTTTTTTGTGCGGCGAATCTTCTTTCATAGTAATGCCGCCATTCAATATACGTTCGCGGCGATTCACCGCAAAGCTTGTAGCATTTGCAATAATATCATATCCATTCCCATTTTTCAAGCGTTTTTGCAATTTTTTGTCCCTTTGGCAGCATTTTAATATCATTTTTCTCCACAGCGCCCAAAATAAACAGCCCCAAAAGGTAAATTATTGCTCCAAAAACAACAGAAATTCCCAAACAAACCGCTTCTCCCATGGTTCCATCGGACAAAAATGGGCGAATCCCCGAAAAACAGGCTCTGGCAGAAAGTCCGCACAGAACAGCGCAAAGCAGCGGGCGCAAAAACAGCTTTCCGGCGGAAAGCTTTATTCCGATCTCCCGGCGCAGGCAGAAAAATTGGGCCGTCGCCAAAAACAGGTAGCACACAAGTGTTCCCAAAGCCGCTCCGTAGATATTGATTTCGGGAATACTGCACAGCAGCCAGTTTACCAAAAGCTTGAGAGCCATAGCAGCCGCTAAAAGCTTTACCGGAAGATCCGCCCTGCCCACCGCCTGAAGCATGCTGGAAAAAGGAGTGCACATGGCGGCGGCAAGAGAGGCCGCGCCCAGCAGGGTCAGCACTCCGGCAATAATGGGAGACGAGCTCTCTTCTCCGTACAAGACCCGCGTAACAGGCCCCGCCACCGCACTGAGTCCCAATCCGGCAGGAAAACAAAACAACGCCGTGACTCTTGCCACAGACTCGATACGCGCCTTGATCTCCCTGCGGTCCCCTCTTGCCCAGGCCTCTGTCACAGCGGGCAGAGCGCTGATGCCAAAAGCCTGAGTCAGCGCCGGAACCAGCAGATATACCGTCATTGCTAAGGTAAAGCAGCCATAAAGGTACGTAGGGATCGTCTCCGGATTTTCCAGATACATTTCCGGGATCATGCCGGAAAAGCCGGAAAGCAGCCTTTCCGGCTCCTGTTCCAGAATTCCGCTGAGCCTGCTTTGCAGGAAGGTAGCGTCTATCAGGCCGGTCACGTTCATGGCAACAGAGCCTATGGCTACCGGCAGGGTAATATCCAGCAGTCGTTTCACAGTATGCCGCCGGCTTTCCGGCGCCGGTGCGCTTTGGTACAGCCGAGGGGAAATCCCATCCCCTTTTCTTTTATGGCGAAGGGCCAGATACGCCAGGGCGCAAACAGAACCAAAGGTCACACCCAGCACAGCCCCGGCGGCCGCAAAGGACAGGGTGAGAAACATCGCTTCGTCAGGAGACCCGGGATGCAGCGAAAACACTGTTCCAAATTCCGCATATTCTGCGGTACAGGCAGAAACCGCCCATCGGCTGGCAGACAAACCCAGCCCCAGCTTTACGATTGCCTCCACCACCTCGGAAGCAGCTGTGGGGACCATATTTTGAAGGCCTTCATAATATCCCCGATACACAGCGCCCAAACAGGCAAACAAAATCGCCGGGGCCAGCGCCAGTACAGGGATCAGGGCATGGGGCGTTTCGATCACCCGATTGCAGTAAAAGGGAGCTGCCAGCGTCAATAAGACCATACCGGCACAGCCCAAAGCAAAAAACAACGGAAACGCTACCCGCCGAATCTGCCTCACGTCATTCCAGCGCCCCAGAGTACGGCTTTCCGATACCATTTTGGACACAGCAACCGGAAACCCGGCAGTAGCCAAGCTGAACACGGGGCCGTAAAAATTGTAGGCCACATTAAACAGCCCCATGCCATATTCGCCCACCGAATATTTCAGCGGGATCTTAAATAGTGCGCCAATCACCTTTACGGCTGCCATACCTGCAGTGAGGATCAGCGCTCCGTGAAGAAAGCTCTGGCTTCCTTGCTTTGCCGTTTCCCGTTTTGTTTTCAAATGTATCCTTCCTCACATAAGTTTTCTGATTATTCATATGTGAGAAACGACGCTATTATTTTTCATTTTTCCATAGTCGAAAAATACCATCGAACCGTATTTTCTGCCATTTTGAGGCATGTAACGCCGAAGGCTCTCGATCATTTCCTGCCGACGTGCACAAAGCTCCTGTCATTCTCTAATAGCTGGCAGCTAACCGTCAGAATTCAACAGCCGATTTGAGAAGTCCGGTGCTTTTCGAGCTGTGCGAGAAAAGAGAATCGCTTCGCGATTCAGTGCCTTCTCTCAAGATGATTGCCTTGCAATCATCTATAACTGCTTCGCGGCTGTCTATCCAGTATCTAGTATCTACGAGCCAGCATCGCATTTGTAGCACATTTGTAAGGACAAATGTGCTGACAATGCAGCTTCTTGGGCAGGGAGGTTCCTGCAGCCCCATGATTTATAACGCGCTGACACGCAAAGGAGGAGATTGCTTGACAGACAAGAGAAAATTTGACATACGGCTCTCACAGAGGGATTTCAATATGCTGGAGAGGAGGGCACGCATGTGTAAGAGCAGCAAGCCGGAGTATATGCGCCGGTTACTGAACAGATGCGTTCCGAGGGAGGCCCCGCCGATTGACTACACTGGCACGATGAACGAACTGCGGCTGGTGCAGGAGGACTTGGACGTGATTGCCCATATTGCGGCGGCGACTGGGTTGATGGATGAGGTTGCGTTGAGGCAAGAGCTAAAGCGGCTGAGGGCAACGGCAGAGAAGATGCGCCTGGCGGTGGTGGGATACTATGATGAGGATGAGTAGCTGAGAGTGAAAATGTGGTGGCATGCAAAATGCGCATGACCAGAAAATAAAGTCGCACCTAAATTGACCGTGACCACTTGGGCAACGTGGCGGAAATTTTTTCCACTGTGCTGACCGTTCCACTCCGGTTTGAGGAAATCTCACTTCCACTGTGAAACCCACGGTTGATTTTATGAAAAATCCCCGCCATTGAATCCAACCACAGCTTTTGCTATAATGAAACCAGACAAGCGAAAGGACGGTGTCAATATGCCGGGTATGCTAAGCGAACGGATTGCCGCGCTGCGGAAAGAGCGGGGCCTGACCCAGGAGCAGCTGGGGAAAATGGTGGGGGTATCCTCCCAGGCGGTGGGAAAATGGGAGAAGGGCGGTGCGCCGGATGTGGAGCTGCTGCCGGTGGTAGCAGAGAAGCTGGGAGTGACGATTGACGCGCTGTTTGGATTGGAGGGCGGCAAGAAGCTGGACGTGGAGAAGGTCGTGAGCAGC
>CAMVYG010000225.1 GCA_947171615.1 uncultured Clostridia bacterium | reverse complement strand
GTGCCGGGCAAGCCAGGGTTCAGCGGATTTGGGGCTGCCGTGCTTCCCTTTGCCCAAATATAAATCCAGCCGTATGCCTGAAATAGGTATACGGCTGGATTAAGAAATAGAAATTCAAAACTTCTTACAGTTTGTTACTCAAAAACGCTGTCTTCTCTGCCGCTCCGCTGCTACTTCCTGTAAGTATCTTTCAAATTTCTCCCATGGATAGTTTACTACAGTATCGAAGTGCTGTTCCTTCATATCCTCTAATTTTACTTCTTTTAGGTATTCTTCAAATTCTTCATCACTCAAATTCCTGCATTTGTCAATAGCACCTCCTGGTTCAAAGTCTCTATCGTCCACGATGTATTTATTGTAATAGTACTTATAGTTTCTCGCTTCTTTTTTCTCCTTCCTTAGTTCTTTTACATACTCTGCAAATTCTGTATCGTCTAGAGCGTAAATAAGATCCAGAAAGTCTTTTGGCACAGGGTTTCCTTTTGCCAGATAGCTTTTGCAATAGTCCATTCTTTTCACCTCAATTTCTTCCATGTAAAGTGATAACGTTCAGCCAGTTCATCTAAAGCTTTTTCTTGCGCTGTTTTTTCAGTATACCTTTTATACTTTCGAATGGCAACATCAAAATCATTTTTGGGTATTACTTTTTCTGGCCTAGTGTAATAATATACACTGCCATCGTGCCCAACAGTAATTCCAGCAGTACGTTCACTTCTTAACAGTGCATTTATATCTGTAATGCTGGGTGGCAAGCCTTTTGGATGGTTATGGATCATTAGAATTTGTGCTCCCACTTTTTCAGCGGCATCAAGCTTTGTTTCAAACTTTTTTGAGCGTTCAACACCGGCTGCTCCTTCTACACCTGCTATGTTCCCGATTTCTGTTCCATCGTTTAGGTCAATAGCATAAAGAGTTTCCATTTTTCTGCCGTCGTATGTATTGAGTAGCCATTTTGCCCGAGTTGAAATTACCTGAGAAACTTTTTCATTGTCTGTCAGCTGCGAAAAGCACGCTTCATAATCAGCTTTATCAATACTACTCCATGCAACTCCATAATCTCCACCCTTTCCTTTTCGATGACCCCACCCTTCTTCAAGAACAAGTGATGTCTCATCTCCAGAAAGCACATCCATTTGATAATGCAAATTCGGATTTAGTTTATTTCCCAACAGATCAAATACTGAGCTTCCATTTATAGCCTCCTCCCTCTGCAAAGGGTCAGCCCCTTCCAGCAGGTTGGGCGGTTCAGTGGTATAGCCTTCCCGTTCCATTAAACGTTTTGTGGATTCCACATCCAGTCCGGGTTCGTTTAGGAGTTTACGCAGCTCCTCTGCCGGGAGCGGGGGCAAAGTACTTGCAGGAGGCTCCGCAAGATTCTTGGCGGAATAGCCGTTGCTTTCCAGCAACTGCTGAGCGCGGCTTTGTTCCAGACCGGAGGCACGCAGAAGGGTATATGCCTGCTGGGCAGAGGGCTTTGCCAGTATGTTATTAAGGGAGTAGCCATTCTTTCCCAGTAAGTACTGAAACGCTCCCTGCTCTCCCAGCACATTGGAAATGGTGGAAAATGGTGAACCAGAATCTACACCCGGCAGGCTGGGATTTGCCAGGTCAAGAGAAGCTCCCTGCTGGGAAACGATTCCCGGCTGTTGAGGAAAACCGCCGTTTACTCCGTTCCCAGCACCCCGGCTGCTGTTTCCTAAGAACATTGCCGATGCCGCATTGGCTTTCGCCCACCATAAGGCGTCCTCTATCGTTGCACCCTGGGCGGTTTTGTCCGCATAGCCCCGGGTTCCACGCAGGATTCCCCGATATACCGTTCCCAATCCAGGAGCACCCGCCCAATCCAGCGCGATAGCCGGAGCCATATCCGATCCCGTATAGACGTACTCCAGACCTTTCTGCAATCCTTTGTTTTCAATGCTATCCAACACAGATTGCCTGGCTGTCTGGATTTCTCTGAGCTTCCGCTGTCCCGGCGTGTTGGGATCCGCCAGTAGACCTTTTTTGTCAGGATCGATTTTTTCCGTCAGCATATCCTCGGCGGTCATGTATACTGCGAGAATATTTGGAATAGCCGAAACCACCCCATATCCCAGCGGGTTTTTTTCAGCTTCTTCCCGAGTTTTTGCAAGGCTTTTTTCTGCCACCTCCTGGTTGATTTGGCGCTGTAAGGATTTCTTGTATTTACTTGCCTCCGGGTCATTATCCCTTCCGATAAAATAATAATACATCTTCTGATCTATCAGATTTGTTTCTTTCATATCTTCAAAGGGCTGGAAAAGCTCTGGTGTATATTGGCCTCCAGCAACAGCTGCTAATAGCGCGGAATCATACCGATTTTTTTCCTTTTCCTTTCCTATTTCCACATACTTCTGAAAATCCGGGTCGCTTAAGGCCTCTTTCTTTTTCTGATTGCGGTACTTTTCCCCATCCAGCAGGAACAGCGTCGTGTTCAACTCTGCTATCTTGTGCTGTAATGTCTCCCTGGGTATGCCGACTTCGTAAGGACTAAGCCCTGCCAACTCCTTTTCCGCTTTTTCCAGTTCCTCATTGAGGTAGTTCCCCATATAGCTGTAAAAAATCTCATTATGCTTCGTGACAGTACCCAGCGCACCCTCGGTAAGCTCGTCCATATCGTCGCCCCGGTACGAGTTTACCATCATGGCATAGAGCTGATGGTCTCCCTTCCAGGCGTCCTCTTCTCTGGAAAGCGCAATGGAATCCTGCACCTCCTGATTGGAAAGAGTTCCATAGCTCTTTACCAGATCCCGATAGGCTTTTTCATAGAAGGGCAAGGTGCTTTCCTGCCGCTGAATGCTTTCCTGCAGGGCGTCCCGCTGTCTTCTCAGGCTTTCGCTGGGATTCAGAAGCAGCTTTTCCTCCAGATCCGCCAGGATCTCCCGATCTGTCTCGATCCCCGCCCGGTAGTCCAGGAAGCTCTGACCGGCTGAATTTGCCAGCCCTGCCTTGGCGTTTTTGTATTTCCCGGTATAGGTCAGGTTCTTTTGCAGTTGGCCCAGGTTTTGCTCTTTCTGCGATTTTTGTTCAAACACATCGTTCATCTGAGCCGCTGTAGGCCCGTTTCCGTTGGCGTTATACTCACTTTGAAAAGTGTTATTCGCCGCTTCCCTGTTCCGCCTGGCCCGTTCTCCTCCGCCATCCTCTATTCTCTGTCGTGCCATCTAATCCTCCCTTTCCTTTTCCGTTTCTGTTTTTTCTCTTTCCTGCTCCCAGGGGCGGTACTGCACCGCCTGATTGTAAAGATATTTCGCCCTTCGTTCTGAATAGCGGCCTCCCATTTTTGCCGCGACGTCCGCCCATTTTCTTCCCTGAAGTCCCCGGTAGGTCACCACCCGGCGCAGGGAGCTGTTGGGCAGGCTTGCCACAAACCCCTCGATCTCCGCCTTTTGCCTTTGCAGCTCCTCCCGGCGTTGAAACAGATCTGCGGGAACGCCCCCTGTACGGGTGAAATGCCAAGGGAAGCCTGCTTCGCTTTCTGTAAGGCTATCCGCGGAGCTTCTGCGCATTTGCTCTGTTACTTCCCTGATCTCCGCACAGAGATCAGGGTATTGTTCCAACATCTCTTTTGTCACAGGGCTCCCTGCCTTTCTTCCCGTTCCGCCTTTTTCAGCAGCAGCTTTCTGGTGATGTGAAGGTCGCACAGCTCGTCTTCCAAAAGATACAGCCTGGCCCCGGCATTCATCAGATCACAGCTTCCTGCCCGAAGCCGGGAGATGCGTCTTTCGATGGCGGCGATCTCCCGCTCCAAATCTCTTGCCATGCTTCGATAGTTAAAACGCTCCCAAATTTCCCGTTTCATCATTATGACCATAGCTTTTGC
>CAMVYG010000224.1 GCA_947171615.1 uncultured Clostridia bacterium | reverse complement strand
GAGGTGGCACAGTGGAATTGCAAATAAACGAGCAAAGGCAGGAACTGAAATTTCACGGAACCTATGGGTTTCCGGTGAATGTGGGAAGAAAGAGAATTTCTTCCTATGAAACGGGCTCCTTTCCCTGGCACTGGCACAATGAAATAGAGCTTACGCTGGTGCTGTCCGGTGAAATGGAGTACCGGGTCAATGACAACAGCTATTTGCTGAAAAAGGGAGAGGGGCTTTTCTGCAATGCCAATGCCCTGCATACGGGAGCCATGCACGGGAAAGCGGACTGCGATTATATTTCCCTTACCTTTCATCCCCGGTTTCTGTACGGTTATGAGGGCAGTGTGATCCGTACAAAATATGTGGAAGGGATCGTAAACAGCGCTGCTCTTTCTTCCATCCAGCTTACCGGGGAAAGCGTCTGGCAGAAGGAGACGCTTCATAGCCTGTATACGGTATATGAGCTTCTCTTAAAAAAGCCGGAGCTGTATGAAATAGAGGTACAGCGGCTTCTGTTAGGGTTCTGGATCGGTCTGTTCAAAAATTACGGTGAAGAGGTTCGCCGGGCTCCTGCCGAGGAACCTGAAAAAATAGAACGTCTTCGCACGCTTCTTTCCTTTTTGCATGGGCACTATGCAGAAATGCTCACGCTGGAGAAAATAGCCCGGCAGGTCAATTTGTGCCAAAGCGAGTGCTGCCGATTTTTCAAAAAGCAGATGGGGTTGTCCCTTTTCGATTATCTCCTGGATTACCGGGTGGGCAGAAGCATGGATCTTTTGAAAACAGGCCATACGGTAGCGGAAGCAGCGGAGCAGTGCGGGTTTTCCAGCCCTGCATACTTTGCCAAGGTCTTTCACGCCAGAACCGGCCGTTCTCCCAGCGCTTATCGAAAGGAAAGCAGGGAGAATGACGCTGCGACTCCAATATTGTAAAGGTATAAAGCTTTATAGATAAAGCTGGAAACATCTGGCGTTCAAAGCTTTTGCCTGTTGCTTTCTCCAATGGATAAATCTCATGTATCGTTTTAAAAATTTTTTGAAATATATCTTGACTCTTACGCTGCGTCATAGAGTACACTGTGGTTACACCACAGGTAAGGTAGAGCCTCAGAAGGGGAGAAACCAGAGTATGAAAACAGTAAAGGAAGTAAGCAAATTGACCGGCGTTAGTGTACGCGCGCTGCACCATTATGACGCTATCGGTCTTTTGAAACCTGCAAAGGTCACAGAGGCCGGGTATCGTCTGTACGACGAGGCTTCTTTGGAACGCTTACAGCAGATTTTACTGTTTCGTGAGCTGGAATTTCCTTTAAAGGAGATCAAGGCGATCCTGGAAAGCCCCGATTTTGACCGGAACAAAGCATTGGAGCAGCAAATTACCTTGTTGCAGTTGAAAAAGGAGCATCTGGAAAATCTGATCAACCTGGCCTGCGGGATCAAAGCAAAGGAGGTAAAGTATATGGACTTTACAGCGTTTGACACAAGAAAAATCGATGAATATGCCGCCCGGGCAAAAGACTCTTACGGGAAAACCCCGGAATATCGGGAGTTTGAGGAAAAGACAAAGGGGCGCACCAAAGAAGAAACCCGAAAGCTGAGCGGGGAGATGATGGCCCTGTTCACAACATTTGGAGAGCTGCGTTCTCTGCCTCCTCATTCAGAAGAAGTGCAGTCCCAGGTAAAGAAACTGCAAAACTTTATCACAGAGCATTTCTATACCTGCTCCGATCAGATTTTGCAGAGCCTGGGTGAGATGTACGTTGCCGACGGTGAATTTACGGAAAATATTGACCGTGCCGGCGGCGATGGAACAGCGCAGTTTGTCCGGGAAGCAATTCGGGCTTACTGTAAGTGAAAATAAGCAGATAGGGGAAAGCGGCCTGCTGATTGCAGGCCGCTTTTTTCTGTGTATTATTGATACAGGCCTTTGATGCGCTCATAGTTGCGGTGATCATCAGAAAACACCAGACCGCCTATCTGGCTGAGGGTACCGACAAGAGGAACCTGTTCAAAAGCAGTACCCTTTAACTTTTCTATCAGCGCATTTACAAATTTATCTGCGTAAATTACCTTGATATCCCGGCCGAAATAGGATTCTATCTGATAGTTTACCACCGGGGTGATGCCGCTGGCGTTGTGCAGATCCGCAACCAGGGACTGCGCCTTTACCAAATGCTCCTCTCTGCAAAGCAGATCATCCGCCTGTAAAGCCGCCTTCATTTCGGATTTGATTGCCTCGTCTATGGGAAGTTTGTGAAAGGCGGTGCCAAACCATTTGCTGTAGGGCGCATAGGTTTCCCGGTAAAGAAAACATAGCCGCATGAGGCGCTCGACGATCCTCCCACAGATCAGCCTGGAACCGATCTCGTCTCCCCGCTGACCGCACCGCTTGACAAAGGCCTGCTCTTCCGCAAGGATTCCCCAGTTAGAGGCCAGAAGGTACAGCTTTACGTCCTCCGGATAATACCGTAAAACCGAAAGCTTTTCCATAACCTTCAGGTCGTCCTGAAACATTGTCCCCGAAACCAGAGATAATAGGCGGTGCTCCGAAAAAGTCAGCCAGTCCAAGGGCTGCAACTGCTCCAGCCGGGCATTGCCCAGAGCGGGGACAAGAAATTCCTCCAAAGTGGTAATGAAAATCAGCGGGTTCACCTTGCCGCTGCTGATAGGCTCTGCATGCCGAACCCCATGGTCATTGGGGTCCGGTTCGCTGAAGTTGACACTGTACCCTTGATAGAGATACGGCAGTTCTTCAGAAAAGGCAGAAAGAATTTCTTCTTTTTTCCCGATCGCATCTTTATTCAAGAACAGATAAAAACGGGGCCCCCACATGTGGTCTGTGGATACGGCGTCGTCATATCCCAATACATCGGAGCCGTAGCCGATCAGCCCGGCGGAATACTGTAAATCAGGAAAGCGCCGATCCAAAATAGGCTTTGCCGCTTCCTGAAAAAATCCTCTGCAAAGCTCAATTCCCTTGATAAACTCCGGCATGGTCTGTTCTCTCCTTTTGCGCGATAGGTTATGTTCCGGACAGGGTGCGAAGGGGTTTTTACACATGTTATTTCTACCAAGCAGCATGAAAAGTTTCTAAAAGCAGGTGTATAGCCATTTCTGGTGTTTTAACTATTTGCGATTGCTGAAAATCATGGTAACGTAATCGCTTTTTCTCTGCTAAGGATACGACAGCGCGCACAATCAAGGATGATTACGCTTAAAATATCGAATTGTTACTGTAGCGCCTTTGCCTTTAAGTGGAGTATGAAGGATCACATCATCTCCGCGCATTTTTTGATACATTACATCACAGCAGATAGGCATGCTGTGATTTTTCCCAGGGTATCCGCCAAGAGAACGATGAATATCACCAGAGGTCAAATCAATGTAATCAGCAGAGATGCTTTTAAGTTTTTTATCCATGTACTTTTCAAATGTATCTCTTGAAATACTGCTCTCTACTGAATCGGTGTTTTTGTCCAGAGCTCCTCTTTTTTCAGCTCTTGCAACCTGTTTTTTCCATGTTTTTGCAGTTTGCGCCATCAAAAAAGACATCATGGGTTCTAAGTTTTGATCGGTATCCCATGCTTCCAGAGCATCATAATACGCCTTTCTATCCTCAGCATGGATCACTATGGGTGGGTGATTGTTGCAGATAAGAAGATAGTTCATGGCAAGCCGGCCGATCCGTCCATTGCCGTCCGCAAAAGGGTGAATATTCTCAAGCTTAACATGAAAGTATGCGGCGGCAGTCAGCACATTCTTACCGGAAATATCGCTTATTTCTGCAAGTAATTCCACCACTTCTTCCGCTACATCCTCGGGCAGTGCGCCAATCTCATTTCTGCCGGTCACATAGTCGTGAAGTTTGTATTCGCCAGGGCGTTCGCCCAACTGCCACCTTCTGGCATCATAGG
>CAMVYG010000223.1 GCA_947171615.1 uncultured Clostridia bacterium | reverse complement strand
GAGATGGACGGGATCGAACCGTTGACCTCCTGAATGCCATTCAGGCGCTCTCCCAGCTGAGCTACACCCCCAGATAGGTATGCACTTTTTGGTGCTCTAAGATAATAGCATATGAGAAAAGATTTTGCAAGTCTTTTTTGAAAAAATTTTGAGTTTTGTTGCTTTAAAATGTACTCGTCTGAAAATCAATGGAATAAAAGCGGGAAAATACCGCTGTGTATCTATAGGGCTATCATCAGGGAAATTCTTGACTTTTTTCGTGTGTTTCTTTATAGTAATGTAGGATAGTTAGACGGTCTGGGCCGAATGTGAAGCGATTTAGGGTTAGACCGGGGAAATGTAAAAAGCTCCTGTTTGAGCTTGAGAGTATGGAGGGAAAATGACAGCATGAGAAAAAGGATTTTAAGCATTGTTTTAACAGCGGCAATTCTTCTGCTGATGGTGCCTGGTTCCGTTTTTGCGGCAGAAAGCGGGCTCCCCGCAGTGGATCAGGAGTCGGACTGGTCGGGGTTTGAAGCATTTTCCTCTGCGGTCAGCGAGCTGCTGGGAGAAACCATGGAGGAGGACTACATTTCCGGGATCACCCTGGAAGTGGGAGAGCCTGAAATGGTGGTAGATGGTGAAACACGGCCGGTAGTGGAAAACCGGGAGGTCACGCCGGTTACAAAAGACGATGTGATTCTGCTGCCGGTGCGTGCTCTGGCGGAACAGGAAGATGCGGAGATTTCCTTTGATAGCCGCACCGGTACCGCTACCGTGCAGACAGAGGACGGAGAGATCGCATTTACCCGGGGAGAAGTGAAAGCTGCGGTCAGTGATGGCGAGAAGGAAGGCCTCTGCGTCATGAGTACCGAGCCTGAGCTGATCGACGGCACCATGTATGTTCCTCTTCATACCATGGCGGATTTTCTGGGCTATGAAATAGAGACTGTGAAGGAGAAGGTGCTGCTGACAAAGCCTTATCAGACGAAGCGGCTTATTGTGAAAAGCGGGAAAGAGCTCCCTGATACTTACGGTGCGGTGAAGGTGATCTCCGGCTTCCGGGATCTCCATGTATTGCAGTATGAAACAGAGGAAGAAGCCAGAGCGGCTCATGAAAAGCTGCTGCTTGCGGACAATGTGGAATACGTGGAGCCGGATCAGGTAGTCTTCGCCGCAGAGGCACATAACTCCTGGGGGGCGGAGTACATCGGGGTGGATACCTACAATGAGTATTTGCAGGCGAATACAGACCTCGATGAAGTGGTTGTGGCCGTAGTAGACACAGGTGTGGATAAAAAGCATGAATTTTTGCAGGATCGGGTCATTCCGGTGGATGAAAGCTTTATCGAGGGGTGGCCTACTTCTCATGATTTGAACGGTCACGGTACCCATGTGTCCGGCATCATCGTGGATTGTACCTTACCCAACGTAAAGATCCTGCCGGTGAGAGTGCTGGATATGAGTGGACACGGAACAGAGCTTTCCATCTATAACGGCCTGCTTTTTGCCATACAGCGGGAATGTGACGTGATCAACATGAGTTTGGGCGGCTATGGAAAGCGAGAGCTGGAAAAGGAAGCGGTGCAGGAGGCTGTTTCCCGCAATATCTCCGTGGTGGTTGCGGCGGGCAATGAAAGTCTGGACGCAAGCCTGGTGTCTCCCGCAAGATTTCCGGAAGCGATCACCGTAGGGGCTTTGGATAAAAAGGGACTTTATGCGGATTATTCCAATTACGGCGATATTGTGGATATTTGGGCGCCGGGCAGCAAGGTTCTCAGCACGATCCAGGGAAATAAGTACACGGAAAAGAATGGTACCTCTATGGCGGCGCCCCATGTCGCTGCTGCCGCCGCCATGCTGAAAACTTATCAGAAAGAGCTTTCTCCCCGGCAGATCGAAAGTCTTTTGATGGAATATGCTGTGGAAAAGGAGATCGGAGAGCCAAACCGTTCCGGTACTTCCAAAGTGTTATCTGTGGCGTCTCTGAGTTCTTTAACGGCGGATGTGATTCAGGAAGCAGTGGCGACCCCTGTGATCAGCCAGCCCGGAGGGCATTACCAGGAAGAAATGACGGTGTCGATCTCCTGTGAGACACCGGGAGCCGAGATCCGTTATACGCTGGACGGCTCTGACCCGGCAGAATCGGGAAGAACCTACACCGGGCCGCTGATCTTACAAGATTCCGCATTGTTTCGGGTACAGGCCTTTAAACCCGGCTGCGCGGACAGCTTCCAAATAGAAGAGGTCTATTATATTTCCGAGTATCCGGAAAGCCTTCACTACAAAAACTATAGCAATTACGATACCTGGACTTATACTTATCCCGATGAAAACGTAAAATGCCTGAAGGTTACTTTTGATGAGAAGACGTATCTTCCGTTTCCGGATCCAACGGAAACCGGCCTTCGTTCCGGTGCGTATTACGACGCACGGGTCTGGAAATACGGGCTGTATCTGTATGATGGGGAAATGAATCCTGTTTATAATGAGTTTGTCGATATTGAAAGAACTTACTTTATTCAAGACGAGCTTCAGGGAAAAAGCGTGATCATTCCTGGAAACAGTTTTTCCGTGAAGCTGAATTTCCCTCTTACCGGAAGCGATTATGGATTTAAGGTCAAAAGCGTGGAGCCACTGTATGAGGAAAGGCTTTCCCCGCCGGAGTTTGTCACTCCCTGCGGCAACGAATATTGGCCATGGGATCAGTTTAGCGACGTTATGCTTATGGGGCCCTCCAGGCTGGATTATGCGGAAAACAAGCGCGTTACGCTGAAGAGCGCGGAGGGGGCTGATATTTACTATACGCTGGATGGCTCTATTCCTACCCGGAATTCTTTGAAGTATACCGCTCCCATTCTGCTGGACGAACCTAAAAGAATACGGGCAAAAGCCTTTAAAAACGGGTATACGGAAAGTGCGCTGGCATCGGAAACTTATTATTCTTCCAAATATCCGGAAAGCCTGCACAATATGAAACGGGTGTACTATTTTATAGACGCCTGGGAATGGAAAGCGCCGGAAGATGTAGAATATATCGCGATCACCTTTGACGAAAAAACGAATTTAGGGGAAGAGGGTTCTCCTTATGCTCTGGATCTGCAAGTAGTTCCATGCAGTGATGATTTTTTGGGTTATGATCCTACCTGTTTTTATGGAACGGAACTTGCCGGACAAACGATTTATGTGAAGGGAAACACCTTCAAGCTCACCTGCGGCGCCTATTGGCCTGAGGGAACGGATTCCGCTTATGGCTTCAAAATCAAGGATATCCGTTATTACTATGATGAAAACGATATTATTCCCATCGAAAGCATAACTGTTTCCGGTCCGAATACTGTAACGGTGGGAGAACAGGGGCAGATGAGCGCTACTGTAACTCCGGAAAACGCAAATACCGGCTTTTTCTGGCGCAAGCTGCCGCCAAGCAGCGTGGCAAGAGCCAAAAACGCAAAGATTGACAAAAACGGCGTAGTTACCGGAGAACAGCCGGGCTGGATAATCGCGGTGGCTACCTCCAATTTGGTCAATTCCATTGCCACTCCCAGCGGTTTTCCGGATTATCCCAATTATTCCTATAATGGGGCGTATCAGGGCGTGACCATCGCAGAAAATCCCAATCTCTCCGTTCTGCCGATTCTCTCAAGCGCGCCAAAGGCCAGGACCGGCCTGAAATATACCGGAGAGGGCCAGGTTCTGATTGAGCCGGGAGAAGTGGAGGGCGGTACGTTTTTGTACAGCCTTGAAGAGGATGATAACTACAGCGAAAGACTTCCTGTAGGTACAGACGCAGGTACCTATACAGTGTGGTACAAGGTAATGGGAGATAAAACTCATGCCGATCTGGAGCCTGCGTCTCTCACAGTGACCATCGCCAAGGCAGATCGGCCGGAGCAGCTGCCGGAGGATCTGCGCGTGTCCAACGGAACAGAGCTTTCCTCATTGGCTTT
>CAMVYG010000222.1 GCA_947171615.1 uncultured Clostridia bacterium | reverse complement strand
ATTTTCAGAAAATATGTGAATAAGCAAATTCTGATTTATCGTGTCAGTGTTTTTTGCTGCCGCAAGGCAAAACTACTCCAGGCTTTTTTCCAACTCTACCGCATAGCGTACGGAAGCCATTGCGTCTTTTCCGTAAAAATCAGCGCCGATACGATCAGCGTATTCCTGGGTAAGCACCGCACCGCCTACCATGATTTTGCAGAAGGGAGCTTTTTCCCGCAGCAAGGCAATGCTTTCTTTCATATTTACCACGGTGGTTGTCATTAAGGCGCTCAGCCCTGCCAGCTCCGCGTGCTCTTGCAAAACCGTTTCCAGCACGGTTTCTGCGGCAACATCTTTTCCCAGATCCACCACATGAAATCCATAGTTTTCCAGAAGAACCTTTACAATATTTTTGCCAATGTCGTGGACGTCTCCTTTTACCGTAGCAAGTACAACCGTAAGACGCTTTGCTTCCTGTTGGGAAAGCTCCTGCTTTTCCAGGCTGCTCTTGAGCGCTTCAAATGCTGCTTTGGCAGCTTCGGCGCTCATCAACAGCTGGGGGAGAAAAAGCGTCTTTTTTTCAAATTGATCTCCTACAGTGTCTAAGGCCGGTACAATATGAGAGTTGATCACATCCAACCCGGAACTGCCTTCCTTCAACAGCCTCTTCGCTCCTTGAAAAGCTTCTTCTTTTAAGCCTTTTTCAATGGCTTCTTTCAGAGTTTGTATTTCATGGGCCGGAGCAGCAGGAGAGGGCTGTTCCGGTTGGGCATAAGCGGAAATGTACTCCATACAGTTGTTATCCAGATTTGATAAGGCACAGTAAGAACGGTAAGCGCGCATCATAGCGTCCGATTTCGGATTCAAAATCGCGGCGCTCAGTCCGCGCTGTAAGGCCATCAGGAAGAAGGTAGAGGTGATCGTTTCCCGCTGGGGCAGACCAAAGGAAACATTGGAAACACCCAAGGAGGTAAATACCCCCAGCTCACTCTGAATCAGAGACAGGGCTTTCAGCGTGGTCAATGCCGCGTTTTGGTCAGCGCTGACCGCCATGGTAAGCGGGTCGATCACAATATCCTTTTTTTCGATCCCGTACTGCGCGGCGGTATCTACAATGATTCGGGCGGCTTCCAGTCGGCCTTCTGCTGTTTCAGGAATTCCGTTCTCCGTAATAGTAAGCCCGATCACTACGCCGCCATATTTTTTTACCAAAGGAAAAATTGCTTCCATGGAAGCAGCCTTTGCTGTTACGGAGTTGACTAACGGTTTTCCGTTATAAATCCGCATTGCACGCTCCATTGTTTCAGGATCGGAAGTGTCGATCTGCAGCGGGAGAGGGGAAACCGCCTGCAGCTCCCGCACTGTTTCGCACATCAGGGCAGATTCATCAATTTCAGGAAGCCCGACATTGACATCCAGTACATGGGCGCCTGCATCCTGCTGAGTGATCCCTTCTTTTAAAAGATAGGGGATATCATGCTCCCGCAAGGCCTGCTTAAACCTGGATTTTCCGGTAGGGTTGATTCGCTCCCCGATAATAATGGGCAGCTTTCCGAATTCCACTGCTCTGCTGCCGGAGGTGATCACCGTTCTGCGGGAAGCCTGAGGAATTTGGCAGGGTTGAACCATGGCGGCAATATGCGCCGGGGTGGTGCCGCAGCAGCCGCCAATCATCTGTGCTCCTGCCTGCACAATGGTTTTCATTAGTGCCGAAAACTCTTCCGGTGAAATTTTATAAACGGTTTTCCCGAATTCTTCCTTTGGTAAACCCGCATTGGGGTTTACCATGATCGGAAGGTCGGTCAAAGTCCGAAGCTCCTTTGTCAGAGCGATCATCTGCTCGGGACCAAGGCCGCAATTCAGACCGATCGCATCTGCTCCCAACCCATCCAAAACACCGGCCATAACAGAAAGATCACCGCCTGTCAAAAGCTTGCCGGTTTCATCAAAGGTCATGGTGACAAACACAGGCAAAGAGCAGTTCTCTTTTGCCGCTAAAAGCGCCGCCTTCGTTTCATAAATATCGCTCATGGTTTCGATCAAAATGCAATCCGCGCCCGCTTCTGTTCCTGCCAAAACCATTTCGCTGAAAACGTCTATTGCACTTTCAAAACCAAGATCTCCCAGCGGCTCCAGCAATTTTCCGGTAGGGCCAATGTCCAGCGCTACCCAGCCATGTTTTGCATCAGTGACAGCTTTTTTTGCCAGAAACACGCCCTGGGTGATGATCTCTTTCACAGAATGCCCGGAATTTTCCAGTTTAAAGCGGTTGGCGCCAAATGTATTGGACTTCAAAAGATCCGCACCTGCCTTTAAGTAAGAGGAATGGATCTCATATATTTTTTCAGGATGGTGTTGATTCCACAACTCCGGCAATTCTCCCGGCAAAAGGCCCTGTGCCTGCAGCAGGCTTCCCATAGCGCCGTCAAAAAAGAGCAGTTCACGCCCCAGCGTTTCCCGAATCGTTTTCATAGCTATCGTTCCTTTCTGAAAGGACAATTTTCTGAGAGACAGGTCATACATTTTCCTACATGACAGAGGGAGGAATCCGGCGAAAGGCCGATGATAGCCGTGATGGACTTAACGGGAACCATGAGGCAGCTATCCAAAAGAGTTACGCCGATTTTTTTCGGAAGCTCCAAAATATCAAAAAAGAATCTTTGATACTCCAGGGAAAAATCCCCATATCCCGGGCTATACCTTGGCCGAAGATACAAGCCCTTTTCCGCCGCGATTTCTTCCAATTCTTTTTGTGCCTGATCGGCGCATTCCTCTATATAGGCGGCAGAACAAGCCTGCAAAACCGGAACGAACGGCATTTCAGTAATGCTGTACCGGCGGATCAAGGCGTCTATCTCCGGGCCCAATGTCATGGCAAACAGGAACGCTTCCTTGCAGCCCTGTAGATGCTGGCTTAAATCCCGGCTGCAAAGCTCTCTATGTCCGATCGTAACACGACCGCTTCTTACAGAAACAGAGAAAAGGCGATAGGTAGACCGAAGCCGTACTGCGGACTGAAGTTCCTTCTGCGCACGGCTAATGTTTTCGTTTAGCTCATCAGTATCACTGAATATGCCCATGTATCGTAAAACTTCCTTTTTATCCATGCCAAACCCACACCCTGACAGTTGTATTCTGTTTACCGCAGGATACAGCTTAAATTTTGGAAGATCTTTTCTGCGGTTTCCGGGCGATTCATGGTATACAAATGGATATATTTTACGCCATTTGCAATCAAATCGATGATCTGTTCTGTGGCATAAGCCACACCGGCTTGCTCCATGGCCCGTGGATCTTCGGAAAATTTATCGGCAATCGCCTTGAAACGGGGAGGAAGCACTGTGTTGGAAAGCTCGCAGCTTCTTTTGATCTGCCTGGCGTTGATCACAGGCATAATACCGGGAATTACCGGAACAGTAATGCCGGCAGCCAGGACACGATAGAGAAAATTGTAATACACATTGTTGTCAAAAAACATTTGAGTGGTTAAAAAATCGCACCCCGCATCCACTTTTTCTTTCAGGAATTGAATGTCCTTTTCTTTATGCTCACATTCAACATGTCCTTCCGGGTAGCAGGCCCCTCCAATACAGAAGTCTCCCTGCGCACGAATATCCCGAATCAATTCAATGGCATAGGAATAATCGCCATCCTCTGTAAAGTCTTTCGGCTTGTCTCCACGCAGGGCAAGAATGTTTTCGATTCCGTTTCTTTTCATTTCCTCCAGACGGTTTTTGATCTCTTCCCGGCGGGATCCGCAGCAGGTCAAATGCGCCAATGCAGGCGTGTCCATCTCTTTTTGGATGTGTGATGCGATTTCCACCGTTTTTTTGGAGGTGCTGCCGCCGGCTCCATAGGTCACGCTGATAAAATCCGCGCCCATTTTGCTGATACGGTCTGCCACCTGAAGCACATTGTCAAATCCGTTTTCCTTTTTGGGAGGGAAAATCTCACAGGA
>CAMVYG010000221.1 GCA_947171615.1 uncultured Clostridia bacterium | reverse complement strand
CGGTATGTACTTCATCATAACTTTCGCTTCGGGCGTCAAAAAACGCTCCCATTTCTTCCAGCTTCTGTTCCATGTCTATGACCATAGCTTTTGCAGGCAATGCCTGCAAAACGCATCCTTTCTTTGGGAATTGCGGCTGGTTTCCCGTAGGGAAATTGCCGCTTTTTGAGCGGCAAAAGCCGCAAAACCTGGTTTGAAAAATTTATTTTTCAAACTTATGACCATTCCTTTCGTTCCTGCGCAAGAAAAGCTTCGAAGGCATTTTTCAGCAGCTCCTCCGCTTTCTTTTGTGGCAGGTCTATTTCGTTTGATAAGATCTGAGAGGCGATGCCGTGGGAATACAGCCAAAAATTTAAGAAAAGCTGTTCCGCCCCTTTTTCCGGCAACCCTGTGATCTGCCCCGCGTTTTCTATGGTTTCCCGGTTCCACTTTGCCCGGGCGATCTCTCCCAGGCTGCTTCCCGCCATATTTCGGGTGAGAAATAACGCCCGAAAAATCTGCTTTTCTGCTCTTGCAAATTCCACATAGGCCATTCCCTGGGTAAGCAGCCTGTTTTCCGGTTGTATTCTGACCTTCATAAATTCGTCGTACACCCGGTCCATGGCAAGGCGCAGCGCAGCCTTTAACGCCTCCATGTTTTCGTACAGGCGAAACAGCGGCTGAGTGGACCGTCCCAGCTTTTTGGCAAGAGAGCGGGCGTTTACACTTTCTATCCCCTGCTCCCGCACCAGCGCGACCCCCGCTTCCATCACCTGCTCCCGTGTGATCTCCGGCTTTGGCGGCAAAAGAATCCCTCCCGTACTTAAAATAACACTCGTTACATAACTTATGTTATTTTTATTATATTCTCCTTTCTTCTTTCTGTCAAGCCGTGATTTTTCTATCTTGCCGGAACTTCCCGCAGCGCTTATAAGTTCCCTACAAAAACACTTTTCTCCTTTTCTTGACCCTGGGCGAAAGAATGGATATAATAAGAAGAAAAACAGTTTGGAGCATCTTTTATGAAAGTGATCCATTTGATCGGCGGCGGGGATTCCGGCGGAGCAAAGACCCACGTGCTCAACCTGCTGAGAGAGCTGAATAACTTTATCGATGCGCGGCTGGTCTGCTTTCGGAAGGGAGATTTTTCCGAGGATGCGGAGCGCATGGGAATTCCCATTGATGTGATCGAATCCGGCAACCCCCTTGTGGGCCTGCGGGAGCTGAAAAAGCTGATCGGCAATGAAAAAATAGATATCATCCACTGCCACGGCGCCAGAGGAAACCTGATGGGAAACCTCATTAAAAAGCACCTGAAGGCTCCTGTAGTCACCACCGTGCACAGCGATTACCGGTTGGATTATCTGGGCCGTCCGGTGGCCCGGCTTTCCTATGGAACCACCAACATGCTGGCTTTGCGCCGGGTAAATTACTACATCGGCGTGTCCGATCCCATGACGGATATTCTCATTGAGCGGGATTTTCCAGCCGACCGCATTTACACCATTTATAACGGCATTGATTTTAAAACGCCTATTTCCACCATACCCAAGGTGGAATATCTTCGCTCTCTGGGGGTGGATTATCAGGAGGGAGATGTTGTAGCAGGCATTGCCGCCCGGTTAAATCCGGTGAAGGACTATCCCACTCTTTTGCGGGCCATGAAGCTGGCTATTTCCAAAAACCCTCATCTGCGTCTGGTAGCTGCCGGCGACGGTGAGGATCTGGAAATGCTCACCAGACTTGCGGAATCTCTGGGCATTAAGGAGCGGGTGTGCTTTGCCGGTTGGGTAAAGGATATGAACTCCTTTTACCACGCCATTGACATCAATCTTCTCACTTCTCTTTCCGAAACCTTCCCCTATGCTCTGACGGAAGGCGCCAGAATGCACCGGGCTACCATCGCTTCCCGGGTAGGCGGCGTTCCGGTGTTGATCGACGATGGAAAGAACGGGCTGATCTTCCCCCCCGGTGATGAGAACCAGCTTGCCAGTTGCCTGATCCAGCTGGCGGACGACCAGACCCTTCGGAATGAAATGGGAGAACAGCTCTATCAAAAGGCATCCACTGAATTTTCCATTGACCGCATGGTGGAGCATCAGTTGGAGATCTACGAAAGCATTCTGGAGCGGGAACGCCGAAAACAGGAAATGCAGGGAAAGCGGGACGGCGTTATTATCTGCGGCGCATACGGCCACGGAAACGCAGGCGACGACGCGATTTTAAAATCCATTATCCAGTCGGTGCAAAAGCTTGACCGGCATGTTCCCATCACCGTACTGGCAAAAAACACGGAAAGCATTAAAAAGCGCTATCGGGTGGATTCCATTTACACCTTAAATGTGCCAAAAATGCTGCTTGCCATGAGAAAATCAAAGCTCTATATCAACGGCGGCGGCACCCTGATTCAAAACGCCACCAGCCACCGGAGCCTGTGGTATTATCTTTTCACCCTGCGGGCGGCAAAGCTCCTGGGAAACAAGGTGGATATGTACGGCTGCGGCATTGGTCCTGTCACGGGGAACCGGGATATCGCCCTGGTCAAAAAAGTGCTGGAACGCTCTGCCGACATCATCACCCTGCGGGAGCAGGATTCCATGGACGAGCTGCAAAGCTTTGGCGTGAAGCAGCCGGAGATCCTTTTAAGCTCCGACCCCGCCCTGGCGCTGGGGCAGTGCTCTCAGGAGGACACAGAGCTTTATCTGAAAAAGCACGGCCTTTCGCCGGAAGGAAAATATCTTTGCTTCATGCTGCGCACCTGGTACGGCTTTGCGGAAAAGGCGAAGGATTTCGCGAAATGCGCCGAGTACGCCTATGATCTGTACGGATTGACCCCCGTATTCCTTTCCCTGAATATTTACCACGATACCACCGCCGCTTTACAGGTGATCGAGCATCTTTCCTGCCCCTATCACATTCTCGATGAAGGCACAGAACCGGAAATGCTCATCTCCGCCCTTTCTTATATGGATGTGGTGGTTTCCATGCGGCTTCACGGACTGATCCTTTCTTCCCTGAGCGGCATTCCGCTGGTAGGCGTTTCTTACGACCCGAAGATCGGTTCTTTCCTGAAATATCTGGGGTATGGCACCTGCCTGGAACTTGGCGAAGTGACTGCCGAAAAGCTGACGGCAGACCTGGACAAGGCTGCGGCGCAAATTCCCGACCGGGAAACGCTGCGCCAACACGCAGACCGTTTGCTGGCAGTGGAGAAGCACAACAGCGAAGCGGTGAAGAAGTTGTTGGAAATCAGTAATTAGTTGTTAGCTAAAAGAGAGCATCCCTGTCCGCCTGGGCGGACAGGGATGCTCTCTTTCAGCAGTCAAAAACCAATAGCCAACTGTCCTACCGGCAGTCAGGCTTTACATTTGAAAATACGTTTGGATATTTCTTAATTCCCCGGCACAGCCGCAGCGCGCTTTTTGCCGATAATGAGGAAAAGATGCTCCTCTGTTTCCAGAAAAGCGTGATCCGCAAAAAACTGTTCCAGCCTTGCCCGGAAGTCTTCTCTCTGCTCCGGAAGATACGCCAGCACGTCCTCTGCGCCGGAAAACCGCAGGGTGGAATAGGCCTGGCTTCGGTACATAATGCGAAAACCCGCTTTCTGTACCATCGACAGCTGGTTTTCCAGATTGTAATCCTGAGGCGCAGAAGCATTCAGAGAAAGCAGCTGTCGAAGAGAAAAAATATGCTCGCCGCCAAATTGCTGAAGGAGGAAAAAGCCGCCGGGCTTTAATACCCGGTATACTTCCGAAAGATCATACCAACCGCCGCTATTCAAAACAAGGTCAAAGCTGTTTTCAGCAAAGGGCAGCATGCCTTCCGGCTGCGGCAGAAACGCGCAGCGTTCCCCTGAGTGGCGAAGAGAACGCAAAAAAGTATGATCGCCGGGAGAAAGCTCCAACAGCCGATCCTCCGGCTTGAGAAAATCCAGCACCTTTTCCCGCCAGTCCCAGGGCAGTGGCTCCT
>CAMVYG010000220.1 GCA_947171615.1 uncultured Clostridia bacterium | reverse complement strand
AAAGGACAGTATTTTAGATACTGTCGGGCGGCTGGCGGCGCAGGAGAGCCGGAAAAAGAAAAGGGAGCTGATCCGTTCTCAGCAGCAGGTCACGGCGGTTCGGTCTGTGTTGAATACGGAAAAGGAAAAGAATTTAAAGGCCGCTTTAGCGGAAGAAGGGATCATCGCCTTTTTGTTTCGGCATCAGGATAAAGCCCGGGAGCTTCAGGAAAAAATGCCGCCGGAAAAGTTTGTGACAGACTGGAATCGCAGAGTATACGCCATTTTGTTGGGGAAAGCTATATATGGCGACGTTTCTCTCACCGATTTTTTTGAGGATCTCACCCAGGACGAGGTATCGGAATTGACCCGCATTTTGACCGAGCGGAACGACGCCCCGCCCGTATGGGCAGATGTGGAAGAATATATGCGGATCATCCTGCACGAGCAGGGGTTTTCCGACCCGAAGAAAGTGGAAAATGCCTCACCGGAAGAGCTGAAGCAGTATTTCGATGAGCTGAGAAAACAGAAGTGAGAAAACGGAGTCCTGTCAAACACAGGGCCGCCGGGGAAATCAGAAAGGAATGGTAACATATGGGAGTACAGCCGGATAAGAAAACAGTGATCAGAGATTTGCTGGAGATCGGAAAAAGTAAGGGGCAGCTCAGCACCAAGGAAATTCTGGACGCCTTGGGAGAGCTGGAATTTGACCCAGAGCATATTGAAAAGTTTTATGATACCCTGGAATCCCAGGGCGTGGAGATCGTAGAGGATTTCGATGATATCCAGCTGGACGACGCCGAGCTTGTAAAGGAAGTGGAAACCAGCGATGTATCCGATCCCGGTCTGGGAGTAGACGGCGTTTCCATCGGCGATCCGGTAAAGGTCTACCTCAAGGAGATCGGGCGGGTGCCGCTGCTTACCCCGGACGAGGAGGTAGAGCTGGCGGTGCGCATTTCCGACGGAGACGAAGCTGCCAAAAAGCGTCTGAGCGAAGCAAACCTTCGTCTGGTAGTGAGCATTGCGAAGCGGTATCTGGGCCGCGGAATGCAGTTTTTGGATCTGATCCAGGAAGGAAACCTGGGGTTGATCAAAGCTGTGGAGAAGTTTGACTACACCAAGGGCTTTAAGTTTTCCACCTATGCCACCTGGTGGATCCGCCAGGCCATCACAAGAGCCATTGCCGACCAGGCCAGAACCATTCGGATCCCTGTGCACATGGTGGAGACTATCAACAAGGTGAAAAAGGTTTCCAGCCAGCTTCTGCACCAGAACGGCAGGGAGCCCAGCGCAGAGGAGATCGCTGAGGAACTGGACATGCAGGTGGAGAAGGTACGGGAGATCATGCGGGTGGCCCAGGAGCCGGTATCTCTGGAAACCCCCATCGGCGAGGAGGAGGACAGTCACCTGGGAGATTTTATTCCCGATGACGACGCTCCCGCTCCGGTGGATGCGGCCTCTCACACACTGCTGAAGGAAACCCTGAATAACGTACTGGATTCTCTGACGCCCCGGGAAGAAAAGGTGCTGCGTCTTCGGTTCGGCCTGGAAGACGGACGTTCCCGTACGCTGGAGGAAGTGGGAAAAGAATTCAATGTGACAAGGGAACGAATCCGGCAGATCGAAGCCAAGGCGCTGAGAAAGCTGCGCCACCCCAGCCGGAGCAAGCGGCTCAAGGACTTTCTGGACTGAGGAAAAAGTGAAATGACACCTATGTTGATCCTGCGGCGGGCGTATATTATCAGACGGTTGAAAAAGTGCGGCGCCGTTTCTGAGGAGACAGCCAAAACTCTGGCGGAGGCCGGCGTGGTCAATCCCGGGTTCTTTCCGAAGGTTACCGAGATGATGGTCCGACAGGGACATTTGCTGAAAACAGCGGACGGGAAATACTATTTAGTACAGTAACTTATACGACGGTTTGCTGCTCGCAGTTTGTGGCTCGGCGTTTATGGAGGAAAGTTAGCTATGAAAAAATGGTATGATGAAGAATACGAATGGGAAATCGAAGTGATAGGATTCAACAAAGACAATGAGGAAACAGAAAGATTTTGTCGAAATGGGGAGGAAATTGGTGATAAATATACTTGTACATATGGCTGTCCGGTAAATTTACAAGGACAAGGAATTTGCTCCAAAGTAATGATGATGATTTATCCCATTATGGAAGCTGTCAGAAGTGGCGGAGATTTGCTGAATGTAGGCGGAGATAGTAAATATAGCAAAGTTATAATGTGTCCAGATGGGTGTGTCTTATTTAGGATTACAGCAAAGCCTTTGGGGAATGAAAACTTTTTTAAAGGAAAATTTTTTGACTAACCTCAAATTTGTGACGGTATACGATAGTCTCACAAATTCCAGTTTATCAAAACCCCGCAGTTACCTTACTGCTGCCGTTCAACGAAGAATAAACTGTAAGCAACGAATAGCTTCACAATAAATTTTGCCGTATTAATAAAAAGGGGGGAGAGCGGCATGGTAATGACTCTGGAGGCGGATTACGCCGTAAGGATCGTAGAATATTTGACAAAGCACCCGGAGCGCTGCGATGCCAAAACCATTTCAGAGCGCGTCAGCGTTCCGCTCCGGTTTTCCCTGAAGATTCTGCGGGATCTGGTACAGGCGGGCATGGTCTGCTCCTTTAAGGGAGCGAAGGGCGGCTATACTCTGGCAAAGCCTCCGTCAGAGATCACTCTGCGGGAAGTGGTGGAATCGGTGGAGGGGCCCTATATGCTCAGCCGCTGTCAGAAGGAGGAATACAGCTGCGGCCGGGCTCATTGTAAGCTGCACAGTATTTATGAGGAAATTTCCGAAAAGGTGCGCAGTGAGCTGGATTCCTACAATTTTGAAACGATCTGCGGGAAGGATGAGAGGGAGGCAAAATGACTACTTACACTGCAATTACCCTTGTCCTGATGGCAATATCCGGCCCTGCACAGCTTTGGGCGAAGATGGCGCTGGTTCTCTGTGCTTTCCTCGGCGCGGGTATTCAGTATGCTGTTCTATACCGCTGTAAACGGTTTGGCCGCTGGCTGTTTCCTCTGATGCTGGCAGTTCTTTGGCTGATGCTGGAGCTGGCGGGTCAAATGACAGTTAATTTCGCTCAGTTTTCCGTGCTTGCTGCGATAATGGCTGTGATCTGCTGTTCTTTGGGCGCTGTGCTGGGATGGGGTATCTGCCTGGTACGGACAGCTGTTCAGCGAAAAAGCAAAGCAGCGCAATAAGTCAGGGCGTGTTCTTATAAGTAGAGTATGCAGGTTTTCAAGGGTTTTTAACGAAGAGACCCGCTGAACTTCCGGAAAAGCCAGGCGTGATCGCTTTGTGTGAACATGCCCGGAATAAAATGCAAAAAAGGCGGTCTTTCGACCGCCTTTCCTTTATATAGCTCTAAAAAAACAAAAATAAAAAGAAGCCCGGAAAAGGGCTTGACAAAAGGAAAATGTTGCTATACAATAATATACTGCATCATAATGGGTAGAAGTATCCCCATTACTCACTTGCCAGTATAACACAGGTGTAAAAAATAATCAAGAGTAAACTCGCAGAAAAAAAGATTTTTTGTCGAGAACGCTGTGTTTGTGCAGGTTCCGGCAGGGGGCAGCGCCTTTGCCGGGTTAAGTATAAAATCAAATTTATCAAAGAAAAGATTGGAGTGGCTGTGCCAATGGTGAATGTAAAACCGGTAAAATTAGGCAAGAATACTCGCATGAGCTTTTCCAAAATCGAGGAAGTTCTGAAAATGCCCAACCTGATCGAGGTTCAAAAGGACTCCTACGGCTGGTTCCTTCACGAGGGCCTGAAAGAGGTTTTCGAGGACGTTTCCGGCATTACGGACTTCAACAACAACCTCGTGCTCGATTTTGTGGATTACAAGCTGGACGATAAGCCTAATTACAGCGTATCGGAATGTAAGGAACGAGACGCAACCTACGCCGACGCTCTACGTGAGACAGCGCTCCTTCTCAATAAGGAAACACTCCAGA
>CAMVYG010000219.1 GCA_947171615.1 uncultured Clostridia bacterium | reverse complement strand
TGATCTGTTTCCTCTGATAGACCTGACCTGGGCTTTTGATTTTTTATCCAGGCATTCCCGTGAAAAGAAGAAGCCCGTTTTTCGGGAAAAGAACATAGGGCTTAAATGCCCCAGCTGTGGAAACAGGCTTCCGGGAGACAGCGTGTATTGCCAGTATTGCGGAGTGAAGTTGGAGGAGTTCTGATGAAGCTTTTGATCATGGGTTTGTGTCTTTTGGTTCTTACGATCGTGACGGTTGCCATTCGTGCGGCAGGGGTTGTTCTGGGCGGACTTCCCACTGTGATCCTCTATGCGGTTTTTTTCTTTCTTCCTGTCAGTATTCTGGGTAAAAAATGGGATGAAAAGAAGGAAACGAAAAGGGCCATTCGGGAAATTCAAGAACACTCTACCAGTAAAACAGAAGGGGAAAGCAGGGATATAAAGATAACCGGTGAAGCTTCCGGTTCCAAAGAGAACGGGAAGGAAAGCTCTATGGAAGTCAGGTTCTGCCGGAAGTGCGGTGAAAAGCTGATTCCGGGAAGCAGCTTTTGTAGGCAGTGCGGAACAAGGGTAATAAAGTAGCGGAGCCATATCGAAAAACGGCGGTATATTCATATTGGTTATACCGACAGAAACATTTTCGGCGCAATGATTATCACAGAGTAAACGCAGTGAGGTGTTTGTATCAATGGAAAAACAGATATCCTATTGTCCTAAATGCGGATATCTTTTATCGGGTAACGCACCCTTTTGCCTTTTTTGCGGAACGCCGGTTTCGGGATCGACAGCGGCGTCTGAAGCGGGGAGACCGCCTCAACCCACCGAAACCGGAGCTTCTCCCTGTGTAGGTCATACCGGCGCGCAGGTGTTTTTTGATCCTTCTCAAATTACGGGCAGTGTACTGCCTGTCAAAAAGAAACGCCGGTGGCTCTGGTGCCTACCGGTTGGTATTGCAGTGATCCTGATCGCTGTTTTTGTTTCCTATCGATTTTTGGCTCCTCCAAAAGTGATACCGCACGATATCAATGAAATCAAAGGTTGTCCCGAGTTTTATGGCGTTACTTTTGGCATGTCTGTAGACGAAGCTTCCGCTTTGATAGAAGTTGAACACAAGGTGCGTCAGGGAATAGAGCGCAGCGCCGCCGGCTTGGAAAATGAGAACGGAATGATTTTTCTGAAAGAAGGCGCCGCATGGAAATTATATGGGATCCCAGTAGAGAGTGTAGTTTGCAGATATGACGTCCTGGAGATGGAGTCCGTATACATCTTTTTCTCAAGAAAGGAAACCTCCTTCCAGCAGGTCACCGATCTTTTCTGTGAAATTTATGGAGAGCCGGCTCAGTTGGAAAAAGATTATTGTATTTGGAAAGGGAAATGGACTCAAATTGAGATCATGGATTTTACCGATTCCAATACCAACGGAAGGGAGATCACAGTTCGTTATGCAGTTCCTCCGAGCAGCAAATTTGGGAGATTGTCTTTTGATGGGCCTGCCCATGATCCCTGCGGCTTTTTAGACCATAATCATGTGTTTGACAGGCTGCCGGAGTACTTTGTGGAGGGCCTTACCTTGGAGGAAGATTATTCTGTTGAGGAGATCGTACCCACTGTAGAAGGTTACGAAAGCTTCACCAAGTACACACTCTATCCCCGCTTTGATTATTTTGGGGTCGAGGCGGGTAAAACAGCGATCACTTTTGATATTGGGGAAAATGCGGATGCGATCGAAATTGTCAGCTACCTTTTTCTGCTGGACGAAGAGAACGTTTGTGAGCGTATGGAATATATGAAAGAACAGCTGGAGGAAATATACGGAGAATATGAAGGCTGCGATTATACATCGATTTTGTTTGATGAGGAACTGGGTTTTGAGCATTATGAGACCAGCTTTGAGGATATGCTGACCATGTTTGAAAGCGGGCAGCAGGGAATATACACGATTTCTTTCCGCAATGCCGATGGGTATCGTCCCGTTTTGTCCCTTACGATTGATCCGAAAAAAGCTTATTATGAAGGGTATGTCTCATATTAAACTGTGCCTCCTTCACAATTCTTCTGCGGGTTCTGCAATTAGTGAAATAGCAGATTGGCTGGAACAAGGAATCCCCTCGGTATCTGACCGAGGGGATTTTTCTCTGCTCCGGTTCAAATCCTGCGCCGCAGTTGAAGATCAAATTTTCAGTCTGTTATTTCACAGGGATTTCTACGCCTTCTACAGTGATACACTCTATTTCCTCCAAGGGCAAAATCGTGCCGAAAGTGATTTGGATCCAGCCTTTCATCACGCCGTTTTCCGGGTGAAGATCCGCTTTCCCGCCATCAAAGGATTCAAAACCTTCCTCTTCCCAATGGTGTGAAGAGGAACCGAGAAGCTTCCCGTCTTTGCAGGTAACGGTAATATCCGGCCAGCTCACTCTTTCATACAGAGTTCTGTCCTCTTCAGACTCAGGATCAGCCAGAGCCTCGTAGTGCTCTCCTGCCTCTACCGTGTACTCCATCATCAGAGAAAGCGGGGAAACAGTCAAGCGATCCACTGTTAGCCGCACCTCTTCCAAATCCACTGTCTGCCCGGCAGGCAGGTTTTGGGAAAGGTTTTCGTAAGAGGAGTGGAAGGGCAGCGTCCATATGCCGTCGATATGCTTTTCCAGGAAGCTCCGGTGTGGATGTATCGTAAGGTTTTTAAAGGTGATCACGGCGTCTCCCTCCGGAATTTCCTCGCTGCCGCTGTTGCTCCATGTGGCAGTGTAAAGGACACTGCCTTTCTCTGTAGGATGGGGTGAGCAGCTGCCGCTTGCACCCTCCAGCACACAGTCTCCAATTTGCAGCGCCCCAAAATCAAAGAGAAGGGGCTTTCCCTTTACACCGCTTACAGTAAACACGGCCATTACCTGGTATTTGTCCCGGATCACAGAATCCAGTGTGACGGCAACGCCGCTTTGCGTATTGCTTACGCCGACGATGGTTCCCAGCTTCTCAATGGTGGCAAGATCAAGGGCTTCCACGTTCTCCCCGGGAAAGACCGGTGCGATCAGCTGGGCGAGATCGCGAAAACCGTCGGTTGCCACAGCTGTAACTCCGATGGCCAGGATGAGGGCGGCAGCTGCTGCCACAGCAGCAATTTTTCTGAATTTAGGGTGGGCTTTCATAGAATGCTTCTCCTTTCCCGTATACTGCTCTAATTTCCGGAGGGTTTGTTCTTGAAAATCCGGGGAAAACCGCACTTCGTCAATGGCTTCCCGGTATGTTTCTTTGTTCATAGGGATTCCTCCTGTAACAGTTTTTTCAGCCGCTCTCTGCCCCTGGCAAGACGGGTCCCCACCGTGGCGGCGGGGATATGGAGCAGCCTTGCGATTTCTTTTATGGTATAGCCTTCGTAATAATGCAGATGGATCACGATCCCGTATTTGTCCGGCAGTGCCCGAACAGCGGAAAGAAGCTCAGAAGCGGCCTCGGCCTCCTGGTCGGCGGCTTCCTCCAGCGGGACATTGCTCCGCCTGGCGGCGTGCCGCAGATTGTAGGAAAGGTTGAGGGTCACTCGGATCAGCCAGGCCTTTTCATGGGCCCCGTCCCGGAAACGAGGCCCCTTTGTGATCAGCCTGAGAAAAACGTCCTGCACCACGTCCTCGGCGTCTGCGGCGCAATCCGTTCTTGTTAAGGCGATGCGCAGCAGCAGATCACTGTACTGCTTCACAACACGCCTGATCTCGTCAGTCTCCATGCTCTCAACTCCTTTCACCTGTAAAACAATTCAAAGGGCTCATTTTTTTCAAAGCAAAGAAAAGTTTTCAGAGAAAGAAGGGCCTCTGTTCAGGAGGCCCTTCTAAGATATTATGGTAAAAAACCAGTACACCGTGGAGCTTTGTTGCATTTTTTGGCGCAGTAGAGCCTGGGGCTCGTCTGATGCTTACCGGCGCTTAGAGGTTAAAGCTGTCCTTGATAAACCGGGCTGTTTCTTCCGGCGACAAGTTTTCATTATTGATCCGCAAATAATTCTGAAAGGGGATCTCATTTTCACGGCTCACAGTACGATAC
>CAMVYG010000218.1 GCA_947171615.1 uncultured Clostridia bacterium | reverse complement strand
GCTCCACTCCTGCCCGAAGAACGCCTAACCCCTGAAGGGCGGGAAGCTTCTCCGGCAAAAGCAAAAGCTTTTCGCCAAAAAGGCCAAGCTCACGGGGACAATCGCTGAAAAACAGACTTTCATAAAACTCCTCCGCCTGTCTTTTCTCCCGAAATAGAGACAGGCGGTTTTCTTTTACCTTGCAGGGATTCTCCCCTGTTCGCCGCAGCTTTGCAACGAAATGACCTTCTCCGCCGTCCATGGGGAAAATCCGCCGGGCGGGAGAGCCGTCCAGCGCCGGTCTGCCAAATTCCACCTCTATGGGAATCGGCTCAAACTCCGGGTGGCGTTCCAAAAATTCTTTTATCACACCTTCATTTTCTTCCATGGAAAAGGTACAGGTAGAATACACCAGAATGCCTCCTTCCCGTACCGCCAGAGCCGCAGACTCTAAAATTGCCTGCTGGCGCTGGGCACAGGCGGCAGGGCTTTCCGGCCTCCATTCCTGTACTGCTATGGGATCCCTGCGGAACATGCCTTCTCCAGAGCAGGGTGCGTCCACCAGCACCCTGTCAAAATAGCCCCTCAGCCCTTCACAGAGCTTTTGCGGGTGGCAGGAGGAGATCACCGCGTTCCGCGCGCCCATGCGTTCCAGATTGGAGAGTAAAATCACAGCCCGGTTTCGCACGATCTCATTGGCCCAAAGCAGTCCCCTGCCCTTTAGCAGCCCCGCAATCTGGGTAGACTTTCCCCCGGGCGCGGCACAGAGATCCAATATTTTTTCTCCCGGTTGGGGAGCCAGAGCCGTTACCGCCGAGGAAGCCGACGGCTCCTGGGAATAGAACATACCGGCATGGTGCGCCGGTAGGAACCCGGGCTTTTCCAACCCCTCCCCATAACGGCAAAAGGAAGAAAACGGCGACGGAGAAAGCGTACAGGGCAGACTTTTCTCTAAAACATCCCAATCACATTTCAAGGGATTCAAACGCACGCCTTTTTTTGCCGGTTCTTCATAGCAGGCCAGAAAGGCTTCAAATTCCGTTCCCAGCATCGCCTTCATTCGTTCTAAAAAGCTTCGAGGCAGCTCCATATCTAAAGTCCCTTCCTTTCTGAAAACGCAGAAGCTTGTGTCACAGCGACGCACATGGGCCAGCCGCCGACCCACTATTTTGAACTGCGAATACAGCGTCCAAAATTTTTTGAATAATACGCTTTTTTCCGCCCACAATAAGAACGGAAAGGAGCGATAAGCTTATGTGCAACAACCAAAACAACCAGAACAATCAGCAGAACCAGAATTCTCAGAAGAACCAGAAAAATCAGAAGCAGAACAATTCTCAGAATTCCAAGAACAACAAGAACCAGCAGCAGGAGCAGCAGTTCTAAGGAGCCGCCTGTTTTCTGCGGAACGGCCCGGTAAGCCTTTTCGGTTTACCAGGCCGTTTTCTTTTTCTGGTCAAGCGTCTTTTCGCTTTTTCATGCCCTGCAAAAGCTCCTTCAACGGCTTATCATCTGAACGCACAGGCCGAAAGCCCTCGCCGGTGATCTCTCCGGCGTCGCCTACAATTACAAAGGCATCCCGATCCTCTTCCCGAATGATCATTTGAATCTGATATACTTCAAACCTGCGAACCGCACAGATCATGGTCTCTCCCGGTTCCTTGGTATACCCACCGTGAGAGTCAAGGTAAGTCACGGTACGATCCAGCTCTTTGATAATGCGGTCTCCCATGGAACGCACCTTGGAGGACATCACGAAAAACAGCTTTCCGGTACCGGAGTCCGTGCCGTACAGGATCGCATCGATCAACTTCGTGGATACAAAAATAACAATACAGGCATACATGGCGTTTTCAATGCTTCCATAAACAAAAGCGGAAATCACCACAATCACGCCATCAATGGCCAGCATCAGCTTCCCCATAGACAAATGGGGAAGCCTGCGGCCCAAAAGCCTTGCCAGCATATCTGTACCGCCGGTAGTAGCGCCCCGGATAAAGGTGAGAGAAAGGCCTACTCCCTCACAGATTCCCGCAAACAGCGCTACCAGAAGCATATCACCCTGATATGCGGGGATAAAGTAGGAAAAGAGGTCGATCATCAAAGAAGAAAGCACAATAGCCACCATGGTTTTTACCACCAGCTTATAGCCGATCTCCAAAATAGCCCAGAGAATAATGGGAATGTTAATGAGAAAAGCCATTAAGCCAATGGGTGTTCCAAACACATAATTGATCAGGGTGGAAAGACCTGTGATACCGCCGGGAGCAATATGGTTAGGGGAAGTAAACGCATTGACGGAAAGGGCGTAGATCACAGAACCCGCTAAAATAAAAAGGAGATCCAGAAGCATCGTTTTGATCTTTTTTTCTTTTTCCATACGCTCACCCTAACCCTTCCAAAATCACCGCAAATAGCTGCCTTAGCCGTTCAATTTCACCCTTCAGATACAAATAGCCAAAAAGCGTTTCCAGGGCTGTGGCCCCGTGATAGTCGGCAACTTCCGCGTTTTTCGGCACATGCCCCACATGGGCGTTGCGTCCCCGCAAGGCTGCCGCCTGCTCTTCCTCTGTCAAAAGCGGCCACAGCCTTTCGGAAAGAGCCCGGGCCTGGGCCTCGCAGCGCACCAGCTCCACCGCCCTGCTGTGCAGCTTTTTCACAGGGCAGCTTCCCTGATTCACAAGGTATTCCCGAACGAACAGCTCATATACGCCGTCTCCGAGAAACGCCAGCGTCAACGGACTCATTTCCTTTAAGGGGGGCGCTTCCCCACCGTATAATCGTTCCAAAAGCCCCGCTCCTTACTCTATAAAGTCAAATTCCAGATCGTAGAGATCCACCGTATCTCCCTCCTGCACTCCTGCTTCCCGCAAAGCGTCGATCACGCCGGTCTGGATCAGCACCCGCTGGAAATACTGGAGAGAATCGGTTTCGTCAAAATTTACAGTGTTCATAATTTTCAAAAGCCAGGGAGCTTTTACAAAGTACACGCCGTCTTCACAGGTGATCTCCACCTTTCCGCGGCTTAAAGACTCCACAGGCTCCAGCACAGGAGCTTCCGCCTCGTACCGAAGAATGGGAGGAAGCTGGGAGAGCCGGGCCAAAACTACATTCATCAACTCGTCTACACCATGCCGGATAGGAGCCATAATGGGGAAAAACTCATATCCCTGTTCCTCTGTAAATCGGCGGAATTCCTCGATTTGCTGGTCTGTGGCAAGATCGCACTTGTTTCCCGCCACCAGCATGGGGCGCTTGGCAAGCTCCGGATTAAATTTTTGAAGCTCTTCGTTGATGATCCGGAAATCCTCTTTGGGATCCCGGCCCTCACTGCCCGCTACATCCACAATATGCACCAGCAGGCGGCAGCGCTCTACATGACGCAAAAACTGGTGTCCCAGCCCCACGCCCTGCCAGGCTCCTTCGATCAGGCCGGGAATATCCGCCATCACAAAGGATTTTCCTTCCTGCATGCGCACCACTCCCAGCACCGGGGTAAGAGTGGTAAAATGATAATTGGCAATATTTGGCTTTGCCTCGCTGACTACGGAAACCAGCGTGGACTTTCCCACATTGGGGAACCCTACCAGCCCCACATCTGCCAAAAGTTTTAATTCCAGCTGAATTTCCAGCTCCTCGCCGGGCGTGCCGGGTTTTGCAAACCGGGGCGTTTGCCGGGCGGGCGTGGCGAAGTGGGAATTGCCCCAGCCTCCTCTTCCGCCCCTGGCAATTACCTGAGGCTCGTCTCCGGAGAGGTCAGCCAGCACACGGCCTGTTTCCGCGTCTTTGATCAAGGTTCCTCTGGGAACCTTCACCACCAGGTCGGGGGCGCTTTTTCCAAAGCAGCGGTTTCCCCTGCCGTTTTCTCCCCGCTGGGCCACATACTTTCGCTTATAGCGAAAATCCGCCAGAGTAGACAAATTATCGTCCACCTGAACAACCACACGGCCCCCTCTGCCGCCGTCTCCGCCGTCCGGCCCGCCGGAGGCCACAAATTTTTCCCGGTGAAACGCCACGGCGCCATCTCCGCCATCTCCGGCCTTTACCTTGATTTTCGCGATATCAATAAACAT
>CAMVYG010000217.1 GCA_947171615.1 uncultured Clostridia bacterium | reverse complement strand
CTGTTCAGCGGCGGCGTGGTTCCCTTCTATCTGCTGATCGTTCAGGGCCTTCATCTTCAGGACAATTACCTTGCCATATTGCTGCCCTCGCTGATGTCTCCCTGGTACATTGTGCTGATGAAAAATTTCATGAAAGGAATTCCCCATTCCATTACAGAATCGGCAAAGATCGATGGCGCCAGTGATTTCTCCATCTTTTTTCGGTTGATCATTCCGCTGGCCAAGCCCGGTATGGCAACGGTGGGGCTCTTTCTCGCAATCGGTTATTGGAACGAATGGTATAATTCCATGTTGTTCCTTTCTCCTAACGTCAAATATCAGCCCCTGCAGCTGTTTCTGTATTCCGCTATCAACAAGCAGAATTTTATACGGACAGCGGCTTCGCATGTGACCATTACGGAAACGCTGCCGCTGGAGACCATGAAAATGGCCATTGCGGTAGTCTCTACCGTGCCTATTATTCTGGTTTACCCCTTTATACAGCGTTACTTTATTGCCGGCATTACCATAGGTGCGGTGAAAGGATAAACGGTTATTACAAGAGGATACTCTTGATAATACAATTTAAATTTTAGGAGGCTTTTAGTTATGAAAGCTACAAAAAGGATCATTGCTCTGCTGATGGCGCTTGCAATGCTGGTTGCTCTCGGCGCGTGCGGCGGAGAGGGAAACAGCAGCTCTGAAGCTCCTGTAAGCAAGCCCTCAGAAGAATCTTCAAAGGTTGAATCAACAAGCGGCGGTGAGATCGATCTGTCGGAGCACGTGAATTTGACCTTCCTGGTTCCGGGCGATCCCTCTGAAGGTGATTTTGGTAAGCAGGTAGCCGAAAAGTGGAACGAGGTGTTCAATGAGAAGATCAATGCCAGTGTGGAGCTGAACTTCCTTGGCTGGAATGACTGGGAAACGAGATACGCGCTGATGCTGATGTCCGGTGAGAATCTGGATCTGGTCACCTGCGGTGCATGGATGCAGATCTGGGACAACGCTTCCAAGGGCGCATTTATGAATATTGGAGATCTGCTGCCCACCTATGCGCCTTATCTCTGGGAGAGCCGGGACGCCGCGGCGTGGGACTCCGCGAAATACAAGGGAGAGATCTTCTTTGTTCCGCAGACCGATTATTCCCAGTGGACCGACCAGGGCTTTGAGTACCGCGTTGACTGGGCAAACCAGTTCGGTATGACCGACGGTCTAAATTCCTTTGAGGATATCGATGAATATCTGGGCCATGTGAAAGAGGCTTTCCCCGATATTATTCCCTTCGACGCCCACAAGGACAGGAAAGAGCTGTGGTGGGACTGGGTCCAGGCAAAGACCGATCACGTGATGATGGAAATGGTCACAACCGGTTTTACAAATCTGTTCTACATCAATTCCGCAGAAGATTATACCGTGATCTGTCCTGTTTTCGAGGACGAGGTGATCATGGGCTTCGGCGACATGATGAAATCCTGGTCCGATAAGGGCTACTATCGTGAAGATGTTATGAACTCTTCTGTAGATGAGCACAAGGTGTTCCAGGAGGGTATGACTGCTCTGTGCGGCCGTCATTCTCAGAACTTCCTCAGAGGAGACCGCTATTCTTTCCGGAAGGGCATGGCCGAAAAGGGAAATACCGAGGCGGATATTGCCTTTGTGCCCATTGCGAATATGAATAACAACCTTTGCACGCTGGATCCTGCCAATGACGGCGTGGCTATTGCAAGAGGCTGCAAGAATCCCGAGCGCGCTCTGATGGCCCTGGATCTGATCTATTCCGACCCCGAGCTTTACCGGCTGATGCAGTACGGTATTGAAGGGATCAACTACTCTATCGATGAGGAAGGCAAGCGCCTCCGCCAGGATGTAGAGCAGTATCCCGTACCTGAGTATGAGTTCTTCTCCAATCTGTGGGGCTGCCGCAACGATGCCTGTGAGATCCCCTCTATTTCTGAGGAAGATAACGCCGTGGAAGAGTTTGCGGCGCGGGCTGCTATTGCAAAGCCCTTCCCCTTCAGCGGATTCGCATTTGACGGCACGCCTGTTCAGACACAGCTGGCAGCGGTTTCCAACGCCTGCTCTCAGTACATGCCCCTGCTGACCTATGGCAAGGTAGAGAGCGTTGAGAATACCGTGAAGGAATTCCGCACCGCTCTGGAGGTTGCAGGGTATGAGGATATTCTCAAGGAGATCCAGAGCCAGATCGATGCGTATCTTGCAGCGAAATAATCAATAGGAGTGTTTTTTACCATGAAGCAGAAGCAGATCGTTGCTGTAGGACCTAAGGAAAATAAGTTGAGAGAGATCGATAAGCCCGTTCCCAATGACGACCAGCTGTTGATCAAAACAAAGTATGTGGGCGTGTGCAGATCGGAGCATGACGACTGGAAAACGGCAAAGGCCGGCGCCACTTTCGGCCATGAGCCCATGGGCATCGTGGAAGAGGTTGGAAAAAATGTAAAGGGCTTTGCCCCGGGAGACCGCGTCAGCGGCATGTGGGGAGGAACCCTGCCCGGATCGGGCGGCATGGTGCAGTATTCCATTGCCGATCCGCGAAAGGAAGTCGTCATCAAGCTGCCGGATTCTATTCGCGATGAGGATCTTGTTTTGGAGCCCCTGGCCTGCATGATGAGCGCTGTCAGCAAGGCGAAGGTTCAAATGCCCGGCACACACGTGGCTGTAGTGGGCTGCGGGTATATGGGCTGTGGCGCGCTGAGTCTTTTGAAGCTGCGGGGCGCTTATGTAGTGGCCATTGATATCCGTGAATCCGCATTGGAAAACGCGAAAAAATTCGGTGCGGATGAGGTTTATCTGGTAGAGGAAGCCAAAAAGAAATTTATCGGAACCGGTTTCAAGGGCTTTAAGGTCGTGATGGAATGGGGCGAAGGAGACGAAGCCCTGGATCTGGCCGTAAATCTCACAGCGGAACGGGGCCAGCTCTGTGTGGCGGATTACCACACCGGCGGCAAGCGTTCTGTAGATGTTCAGCAGTTGGGAGTAAAGGCCATTGAAATGCTGAATACCCATCCCAGAGAAGGCTGGCTGTCTGAAGAAGGCGCTCATAACGCCGTTGAACTGCTGGAGAGAGGGGATTGGAAATACCGCGATCTTCCGGTGAAGGTATTCCCCATGAATCAGTTTGACGCCGCCCAGGCAGAGCAGGAAGAAAAATATGGGAAATACGCTAAATCCCTGATCGATATGACCAGGGAAGACGGCGAGCCTTACATCCTGTAAAAAGAACAACGACCTCTGAAAAAATAAAGCTTTGCTTATCAAAAAGAACACTCCTTCAGGCTTCGCACCTGAGGGAGTGTTCTTTTTGATACAGGTACCATCGCTTAACAAGAGCCGTTTGAAAAACAGTTTTCTCAAATGCGGAATTGCCGCTAAAACAGAGGCAATTCCCGGAAAAGAAAACCTGAAAAGCTATGATGAAATATGGGTTTTAAGCGTGAAAAGGAAGCCGGGAAAATTTTACGGCTGCTCGTTCTTTTTCAAAAAAAGCCGGACGCCGTCTGCCATGCGGGTAAATTCGTTTCGCGCTTCCTGTAAGTATTCCCTGCCGCTGTCGGTGATGTGGTAATATACCCGGATACGGGATTTCTCGCCGCCTACCACTTCCCGGCGGTCTGTGGCATACCCTTTTCCCACCATTTTGTACATGGCGATATAAACCGCGGCTTCGGGAATTGCCAGCTTGCCCTCGCTGCGGCTGATGATCTCCTGGGAGAGCTCATATCCGTAGCGGTCTTTTTCGCACAGGAGAGAAAGGCACAGCATATCGATAGGGGCTTTCCGGGTAACTTCCTGATTTGCCATGACCTTCCTCCTTTGCTCGGTGCTTGTTTGAAAAAACAAGCATGCCTTCTTTTGTTTGAATGGGGCGTTTTCTGTATTGGAACTCAGGGGATTTCCGCCTTGAAACCGTCTCTTCTTATTTCAAAAATCCGGCGTGATTCCGCTTTTCAGGCCCCAGTTTCTTCCAAAGCATAGCACAAAATCTCCTTGAAAGCAAATACTTAAAAAATAAAGTATTTTTTTCTTGATTTTCACAAGCCCCAGTGGTATGATGAAAAA